>JBIIHS010000075.1:0-7630 GCA_044235515.1 Chitinophagaceae bacterium
TATGGACCAAATCGAAGCATCGCGCCAGTCGACCCTTTCGGCCTTAGAGGCGGTCCTTCGATTCCATATCAGACAGATGATCGACAATTACGAACAAGTTTATGTAAGTGACCGCGAATGGAAGCACTTGCAAGAGCCTTATCTGTCTAACTTTCAAATTCAGCGACGTAATTATCGTAAACGCATTGGACAGTTGATCGAGACCGGTATTCAGAAAAAAGAGATCCTTCCCATTGACAGTGCCACCGCCGTACTGATCATGCTGCATGCGATCGGCGGTATTGAGAGCTGGCATCGCAGTAAAAAAAGGATCAGTGCCCGCGAATTAGAGGATAATATGCTGACCATCCTGGTAGGCGGACTTCGAAAAAATCACTAGGCCATGTCACTTCATTTTCATTCCCTGCACATCAAGGAAGTTCGACGAGAAACGGCCGATTGTGTCTCTTTACTTTTTGAATTGCCATTATCGATACAGCACCTTTTTCAATTCGTAGCCGGTCAAAATCTCACCTTAAAAACAACGATCAACGGGCAGGAGCTTAGACGCAGCTATTCTATTTGCAGCGCTCCGCACGAGAATGAACTAAGGGTAGCTATCAAAAAAGTGGAAGGAGGTCTTTTCTCTGGATACGCAAACGAGAACCTCAAGGCCGGTGACACCCTCGAGGTAATGCCTCCCACCGGAAAATTCAATACACCACATAGCGAAAAGCAGACCAACAACTATTTGATGATCGCAGCCGGTAGTGGTATCACCCCGATCCTGTCGCTAATAAAATCTATTTTATATACGGAGCCGTCCAGCCAAATCACGCTGCTGTATGGTAATCGTACTCGGGCGGGGATCATTTTCTTTGAGGAATTGGAACAACTAAAAAACAAGTACATGGAGCGTTTTAATTTACTGCATGTACTTAGCAGAGAAAAAACCGATAGCCCGTTGCAAATGGGTCGCCTCGACGAGGAAAAGCTACTAACACTGCATCGACTCAATGAATTTGAAAAGATGGACGCTTGTTTCCTATGTGGTCCCGAAGAAATGATCTTACAGAGCAAGGCTTTCTTGGAGAAGGTCGGACTCTCTCCCAAGAAAATCCATTTCGAACTCTTTACCAGTTCAGCTATGGCCACGCGCCCCAAAAAGACAGAGGCTGATCCAACACAGAAAAAGGTCTGCAGCCTGGTGACCCTAAAACTGGATGGCAGGGAGATTACCATTGAGATCCCATTGCAAGAGGACCTGACCATTTTAGATGCGGCCCTTGCACAAGGCGCAGATCTTCCGTACGCCTGCAAGGGAGGCATGTGTTGTACTTGCAAGGCCAAACTTGTGAGCGGAGAAGTGATCATGGACATTCATTGGGGGCTTGAGGAAGAAGAAGTTGAGAAAGGCTACATCCTGACCTGTCAAAGCTTTCCCAAGACCGAAAAGCTGATCGTGGATTTCGACAGTAAATAAGGTAGAACCTTTGATCCTAACAGTTGTTAGTTTTCTATAAATTTGTACCCTATATTGGTGACTATGGAAAATCTTACGTTCGAAACCCATTTTCAAGACAAGATCGATCAGGAGATCAAGATCGAACCCCGCGACTGGATGCCCGAGGCCTACCGGAAAACTAATATCCGGCAGATCAGCCAGCATGCGCATAGTGAGATCGTGGGAATGTTACCCGAAGGGAACTGGATATCGCGCGCGCCCTCGCTGAAGCGGAAAGCCATTTTACTGGCTAAAGTGCAAGACGAGGCGGGGCATGGACTCTATCTCTATGCCGCGGCCGAAACACTGGGCCAGTCTCGCGAGCAAATGATCGAAGACCTGCACAGTGGTCGCGCCAAATATTCATCGATATTCAATTACCCTACGCTCACCTGGGCCGACATGGGTGCCATTGGTTGGCTTGTAGATGGTGCCGCCATCATGAACCAAGTAATGCTGACCCGCACTTCGTACGGACCTTATGCCAGGGCCATGGTGCGGATCTGCAAAGAAGAAAGTTTTCATCAGCGTCAGGGTTTCGAGATCTTACTGGTGCTGTCCAAGGGAAGTGAGGAACAAAAAGCCATGTGTCAAGATGCTATCAATCGTTGGTGGTGGCCGGCCCTGATGATGTTCGGGCCTCGTGACACCGAGAGTACCAACAGTGATATGAGCATGAAATGGAAGATCAAACGAAAAAGCAACGACGAACTGCGGCAACAATTCGTAGATATGATCGCCCAACAGGTTACATTATTGGGTATGACCTTGCCCGATACCGAACTACGCTGGAACGAGCAAAGAGGTCACTATGACTTTGGACAGATCAATTGGGACGAATTCTGGCAGGTAGTAAAAGGGAACGGCCCCTGCAATAAAGAGCGATTGGCCGCTCGTAAAAAAGCATGGGACGAGGGTCGTTGGGTACGTGAGGCGGCCACCGCGTATGCCACCAAGCAAAAACAAAAACAAAAAGCAGCCTGATAATTTTTCATCATGCAACTGATCAAAAAATTCTATTACGGTGATATTCCTGAAGAGACCGGTGGCGTGGCCAAGCCCGCATCGACTTTGTCCTCTTCCGACTGGCCCCTATGGGAAGTGTTTATCAGAAGTAAACAAGGGCTGGAACATAAGCATGTAGGCAGTCTGCATGCTGCCGATGCCAACATGGCCATAGAAAATGCCCGCGATGTCTATACGCGTCGCAGCGAAGGCATTAGTATTTGGGTCGTGGAGAGTAAACATATCAAGACCTCTGACCCGGAGGCCTCCGCTGAATTATACGAACCGGCACAAGACAAGATCTATCGTCATCCCACTTTTTATGATCTGCCCGACGAGATCAAACACATGTAACTGTTATGACGAATTCATCGCTTGTTGATTTTACCTTATACCTGGCAGATAGTACGCTGGTGTTAGGACAACGCAATGGCGAGTGGTGCGGTCATGGACCTGTGCTAGAGCAAGACATAGCCATTACCAACATTACTCTTGACCTGATCGGACAAGCCCGGAGTTTTTACCAATACGCTGCAAAACTGATCGGCAATGATTGCACCGAAGATCGACTGGCATACTGGCGAAACGAAAGAGAATTCAAGAACAGTCTGCTCTGCGAAAGACCGAACGGAGATTGGGCACAGACGATCGCTCGGCAAACTTTTTTCAGCTTCTATCAACGCGAACTCTTTACGCAACTACTGAATGGATCGGATAGCACGCTGGCCGCCATTGCCGAAAAATCGCTAAAAGAAGTGCGTTACCATTGCCGCTGGAGCAGTGAATGGATCTGTCGGCTGGGCGATGGCACCGACGAAAGCCACCAACGATTACTGAACGCACTCGATAATTTATGGCCCTATACAGGAGAGTTATTTATAGCGGCCCCTTACGAAAAAGACCTGAAGATCGATACAGCAAGTATGTCTGCGAGCTGGATGACGGCTCTTAGCGATCTATTTGCCGAGGCCACCCTGCCCCCTCCCTCGTTGACCTCTACCTTTATGCATACGGGCGGTAAAACAGGACAACATACCGAATCACTTGGATATCTTTTGGCCGAGATGCAATACGTACAACGGTCTTACCCAGGATGCGAATGGTAAAGATCGAAGTAAGGATCACTACGCAGAAAGAAAAAAGTTCATGAACATCCTTCACACTAATCAGCAAGAGCTTAACGAATGCTACCACTGGTTGTCTACCATACACGACCCTGAGATACCCGTACTATCGATCATCGATCTGGGTATTGTCAGGAAGGTAGAACTGCTGAGTCCAAGGGCAGATCAAGGGATCGTCAGCGTAACGATAACGGCCACCTATACGGGTTGTCCTGCCATGGATACGATCGCCACACTCATTACAATGGAATTGCTCAGCAAGGGATATAAAAAGGTGGAGGTAGTTAGGGCCATCAGCCCCGCCTGGACAACCGACTGGATGAGCCAAGCAGGAAAAGAAAAATTAAAGACCTACGGTATTGCACCGCCCGATGCACGATTCCAACGACCAGACGATGGAATTGGTTGTCCACAATGTGGGAGTCATAATACCCGTTTGCTGAGTGAGTTTGGCAGTACGGCCTGCAAAGCGCTCTTGCAATGCAATAATTGCGCCGAGCCTTTCGACTATTTTAAATGCCATTAGCCAATGGCAATAATTACCTTTATTCTAAATGCAAGAGCATGTCCTCTATTCTCGTTGAGATCAAAGAGCAGGTTGCCCTGCTGACACTGAACCGTCCCGAAAAATTCAATGCCTTTAACCGGGAAATGGCCCTTCGACTACAAACCGAATTGGATGCCTGCGAAACATCGGCCATCCGGGCCCTTGTTATTACCGGCAGTGGAAAAGCGTTTTGCGCCGGTCAAGACCTGGGAGAGGTCGTTGATCCGCAGGGACCGGGCATGGCAAGAATATTGGCAGAGCATTACAATCCGATCGTAACCCGAATCCGTAAACTGAACAAACCGGTCATTGCTGCTGTAAATGGTGTAGCCGCAGGCGCGGGTGCTAATCTGGCGCTTTGCGCAGACATTACGCTGGCGGGCAGTTCAGCTAGTTTTATACAAGCCTTTTCGAAGATCGGATTGGTCCCCGATACCGGCGGCTCCTATTTTTTACCAAGGTTAATAGGGATGCAACGAGCGGCCGCCTTGATGATGACAGGCGAAAAAGTTACCGCTACCGAAGCAGCGAGTATGGGTATGATATGGAAAATGATCCCCGATACAGAGCTGATGCAGCAAGCCCTAGGTCTGGCGACCCAACTGGCTGCGATGCCTACCACGGCCCTCGGATTGATCAAACAACAACTGAACGCTAGCTTTGGCCATACGATCGAGACACAGCTTCTTCTCGAAGACCAACTGCAACAACGGGCGGCTGCCACCTCCGATTTCCGAGAAGGCGTGCAAGCTTTTCTGGAAAAAAGAACACCTCATTTTACCGGACAATAATCATTTACTATTTTTTATGCATTCAACTGCCGATCAATTAGCCCAGCACGTCGTGGCACACATGATGCAAAAGGATCTTTTTTCGCAATGGCTTGGAATT
Organism: Chitinophagaceae bacterium; assembly: GCA_044235515.1. GTDB lineage: Bacteria > Bacteroidota > Bacteroidia > Chitinophagales > Chitinophagaceae > JJ008. The sequence continues at coordinate 5,051 of JBIIHS010000075.1, forward strand.
GAAGTGCTCGAAGTGCGAGAAGGATATAGTCGTATTGCCATGTCGATAAGACCTGAAATGGTCAATGGCTTTGGTATTGTACATGGGGGCGTCAGTTTTTCGCTTGCTGACAGCGCCTTTGCCTTTGCTTGTAATAACCGCAATCAACTCTCGATGGCCCTCGACACCTCCATCAATTTTACCCATCCTGTTCGGGTGGGCGATCGATTGACCGCAGAGGCCCTTGAGCTGCACCATGGAAAAAGCACAGGACTTTATCAGATCAGCATTCATAATCAAGTGCAAAAATTAGTAGCCCAGTTCAAAGGGCTTTGTTATCGTACCGATAAGAAGTTAATCGATCATTAATCCCTCTCCTTACTCCCTACTATGTATTATCAGGCAAACGGAATAAAACCAGTCGTCGACAGCAGTAGCTATGTTCATCCACAAGCGATCGTAATCGGACAAGTGCTGATCGGCCAGCATTGCTATATCGGACCCGGGGCGGTACTGCGCGGCGATTGGGGTTCGATTGTGATCGAAGATGGATGTAATGTGCAGGAGAACTGCGTGATCCATATGTTTCCCGGTCTCACCGTTACGCTACAGGCGGGCGCGCATATAGGACATGGAGCCGTAATACATGGTGCTACCATTGGACGTAATTGTCTGGTGGGTATCAACAGTGTTATCATGGATCATGTGCATCTGGGAGATGAATCGATCGTAGGGGCCTTGACCATGATCAAAGAGGGAGAGCAGATCGCGCCGCGTAGTCTTGTGGTGGGGAATCCCGGAAAGGTCATTCGCCAAGTAGATGATACCATGCTCCGTTGGAAGACCGAGGGAACAGCCCTTTATCAATCATTGCCAAAACAATGGAAAGAGGAGTGTAAAGAATGTACCCCCTTGCGCAAGCCTACAAAGCAAACGCCCTTACGAAGACCGCAGTATCCATCTTGGAAAAAACAAAGCCAGCCGACTTCCAAAAAAAAGTAATAAGTGCTTAGCGAGGCAGAACCTTATCGAGGGTTGCACCCAAATCTTCGCCCCGTAATGATTCTGCTATGATCTTTCCCTGCGGATCGATCAAAACATTATACGGAATGCCATTGATCCGATAAAGCGATACCACCGGGCTATCCCAGCCGGTCAAATCGCTTACTTGCGTCCAGGTCAATTGATCTTTCATGACCGCGGTCATCCATTGGTCTTTGTCGCCGGGTTGATCAAGTGAGACGCCCAATACGGTAAAGTTGCGATTCTTGTACTGCTGATAAGCTGCTACGACCACCGGATTCTCCATTCGGCAGGGCTTACACCAACTAGCCCAAAAATCAACAAGAACATATTTTCCGCGGAAGGAACTAAGACTTATCATTTTCCCTTTAGGGTCAGGAAGACTGAACGCAGGTGCGGTCTGACCGATAAACCCTTGTGCCGTTTGTTGCTGCTGCGTCATCATCGTCTTGACCGAGGCTAATCCCTGGTGGGCTGGAAACCGGTTCGCTAATGATGTTACCATTGCGCTTACCTCGGTGTCTACAAAACCACGGAGTCCAAAGGCAGGATTACCGGCCATATTCTGGTAATAGCCCAAGATCATCATGGTAAGGGCGGGGCTGCCACTGCTATCCATTTTTGATTTCGTATAATAATAGAGAGAATCCGCTTTTTGTTGCCAAGCCGCCGTACTGCTTTGCAAGAGACTGTCTTGGGCCGGAGTGCGCACCCCTGTAAGAGTGGAAATACTATCGGCTACGCGGCGCAATACAAAACTATTCTCCAACTGCGTATTGAACTGAAGCATATATTGCTGTAAGGCCTTACTAGCCGCCGATCCGGTTACTTCGTAACGGTCAGGAAAGCGATCGTTGGCAGGATCAAAAAAAATAGAAAGAGCTATTGAAGAAGCATCATTGATAACCGAGGCAGCAGGATACGCTTGCTGATCGATCCGGATATTATAGACCATCTCTTCAGCGGCAGTTGTCTTTAACTCGTAAGATCCTTCTTCGTCAAGCAGAGCAGAATCGACTACCCTGCGTTGCATGGTGGCCATCGGGACTTCTTCGAGATATACTTGCTTAGCCTTGATCCCCTTGACAGATCCTTTTACGGAAAAGGTCGTTAGGTTGGCGTTGGAGCCGCAAGAGTATAAAAACAGAAGCCCTAAGAATGCTGCAAAATATCGTTTCATGTAGCCAAATTTAAAGAAGTGACTTGACGGCATTAATCACGTCGGTCAAGCGGGTCCCGTCTTGCCCACCAGCGGTAGCTAAGGTTTTTTGACCCCCTCCGCCTCCTTTGATAAGCGGCGCTACGACGGTCTTTATGATCGCATTGGCATCAAGCGTGCTTGACTTCGTCAATTCGTCGGCAATGCTAATAGCCACAAATGGTTTCCCCTCAATGAGTGCCCCTAGCAGGACTACCTGATCTTTATTTTTTTCGCGCAACTCCAGACAACATTTTTTTAAGGCCTCGGGTTGGGCAACCTCTACGATCTCACCAATGAACTGAACGGATCCTACTGGTTGTGTCTTCGATAAGAGCTGATCGCGAAGCAAGAGGATCTCCTTTTGCTCGAACCGCTCT
>JBIIHS010000076.1:0-7509 GCA_044235515.1 Chitinophagaceae bacterium
AAACGCATCGGTGTAGTACACCGTGTCTGTCAAAATAGTATTGACAATAAAGTTATTGGTATAAAACAGGTCTACATATGTTTGCTTTATAAGCCAACGAACCTGATGTTGGTGATTTGTTAACCCTTTATCAATACCGGGGAAAAATGTTGGAAAGTGTTGCCAGGTACTGATCCATTCAAAACGTTTTCCGTTTCGAAGAAAGCGATACCCTCCTCCGAGACCCGGCTTGCCGTTGGTGGACACCGGAATCCGTAAAAACTGTTCCCATCCAAGACCCGCCGAAAGAGTGAGTCGCATTTTTTGATTGATGACCCATTCATTTTCATGAAAAAACAGATACTCATTCAACCCTTTTTTGACATCGAAATTTGCCGCTACCTTGTAGTGGAACCTCTTTGCAGATTTTTGTTCTTGCCACCAGACACTAAAAAAATTATTGGAAAATGTCCCCGGTAAGCTGCGCAAGATCATTTGAGCCCCGAGCTCGGTCGAGGAAGAAACCTTAGTCACCACTTTAATACCCCTGCCGTACGAAAAAAAATGCTGCGAAGCACTTAGTTGACCGAAAGAAATATTTAACCCTTTTCGATATGCCTGCAAAAAAAACACATTCCGCTCGAGTGTATTGGCAAACCCATATTGCTTAGATCGAAAAGAAAAATCCACACTCCCTTGGGGAATGCTCCAAGATCCTTTGACTGCTCCAAAGTAAGTAAGTTGCTTATCAGTCAACATGATACCCGTCTCCAACTCAGCTGGAAAATCTGCGTAGGGAGTGGCATGCGCCTTGTAATTTTCTCGCAAAGAAGATACAGTTATGGGGAGGCTATAGACCGTACCTGTCTCATCAGATACCCGAGCCAATAGTCGTTGACTTCCCTTACTAGCTACTCGCGGTATAGTAACGGGGATATTACATAAAGAATCAATGCCAGGCCCTAAACGAACTTTGTAAACCAATGGGACAGCGAGTAAAGAAGACGTGATTGCTATTCGGTAATGCTCAGTGGTGGTCCCCTTGTTCTTGATCAAAATAGGTACAAAAACCTTCTGTTCCCCCTCCCCTACGTCGATGGCATTTTGTGGAGTGGAAACTGCAAATTGCCTGATAGCACTAGCGCGGATAAGAAAAAAAGTATCGATAGAGATATTCATTGAGGCGCTAATAGAGCTTGTAAGTGATCTATCCATCGAGTCAGTATCCGAGCCAGCACCGCTGAATTGCATATGCAAAATAACACGCGTAAAGTCGGCCGAGGCTCCTACTTGCCTCATTAAAGCGATTGGAAAATAAGAGACACTATCGGAAGAAGCCGGACTATCCCGAAACGGAGTCCCTACCAACTTCCAGCCAGCCGGTGGCTGTATCGAGAGAGAAACTGCACGACCGGGACAACGTACCCCTATCAAATTATAGATGAAATAAGAGTCCTCTGTCGCGGTTAGCGAATCACTAAAAAAAAACGAAGGGCGTGATTGTCCAATCAGAGATTGAAAAGATACAAACCACAAAGAAAGAAGAATAATTCCTTGTCGAATTCGGGACATGTGTCAAAAGAAAAGAGTTTCAAAAAAGAGGTTGCCCCCTCTTCAGAGAGCAACCTCAATACCCATTTCAACCAGTAACGATTAAAGTTGTGTAGCTGTCAGTATAACACTTAACAGATAATCACCTCCTGTATAGCTCCAGCCTGGCATAGCTCTCATTTTAAGAGAGAAAGGCTTGGCGGGTCCGGAGGTGCCTCCCGTGATCAGTGGAGCCGCGGTGGTGCTGAGCGAATTCCAAACAGAGGGAGTGGCATTAACCCCACCTGTTCCGTTTGTCGCCAAATTGTACTGCAATACACCACAAGGCATCACATTGTTGCCAGTACCAGGACCAACGTAGGCGAAATTTGCAGTGGCAGAGCGAATGGCCACATTAAAATTTCTGTTGGAAAACACAAGGAATGGACTAGTTTGGTTTCCAAAGATGTCTTCCAAAATTTGTCCCGTTGGGCTTAGATAGTCGCCGGCATCATCAAAGTCGGCTTCCAAGAAATCAATTTGTGGGACCATGAAAATGACATTTTGGAGATCGAGCTTTGCAAGAATAACTGAGGCATCTGAGGCGGGTTGCGCGCTGGCTACTGCTATGCTCATAGCCGCCATACAGGCAAATAAGAATCTTTTCATAAAGATTTGTTTTTAAAAAATGAATAATTGTTTAGTTCGGAACCGGTACCTGCAACGTTGTTAGATGCAAGATGAGGTCTAAAAAATACCTTAAAAATGACACAGATCAAACCTCTCCGGCCATTGTGCAGAAATAAAAAAAGGCTGATCAGCATCCCGTTGATGCCAATCAGCCTTTTCATAATGCAATTGATCTATCGACTGATGACCACCCTACCCGAGGCGATCACAACATTAGAAGCATTGACAAGTCGCACAAAATAAAGTCCCGCTTGTACTGCTCGCAGATCTACGTCTAACAATGGATAACCGGCCGTAGCCGCAGCTGGCCTTGAAAAAACGATCGCACCTTTAGTATCAAAAACTTGTAGTGTATAGGAAGTAGCCACCGGGCTGTAATACGATACTTTAAATTGACCGGTATTAGGGCTAGGGAAGATAAAAAGCCTTGTACTCACCGAATCACCAATAACTACTACTTCAGAGGTATTAGCACAGGGGAGACGCGGAGGATTATTCTGTACACGGAGCTTGTAATTTCCTGAGGGATGTTTCCACCCTATAGAATCAACGGTGGCACTTGTTTCGCCTGGTAAGACATTATTATTCAGATACCAGGTATAACTATATGAACCTACTGGCGTAACTGTTGCATTGATCGCTGTTTGAAGACCGGGCATCACTTTAGTAAAGGGGCTAGCCTGTAAAGTGGCTACAGGATTTGGCTCGATAGCGACAGCTATAGGCGCCGATACCGCAGAACACCCAAAACTGTTGGTAACCGTTACCGAGTAGTTACCACCTGCCCCAATCAGCACTGATTGGGAGGTAGCTCCATTACTCCAGCTCCATGAACTACCGGCAGAAGCCGCCAGCAAAACCCTGTCACCGTCACAAACACGCGTAGCGGTCAGCGGAGTAATAGTAGCAATAGGTAGCGGATAAACCGTTACAACGGTGGCAGCAGAAGTACTTACGCAAGTACCCGTGGTTACGGTGACAGTAAGGGTACTACTAGATGATATATTTATGGAAGGCCCTGTCTGCCCATTACTCCAGAGGTATGCATTACCACTATTAGCAGTAAGTGTTACAGCGCCACCCTGACAGAACGTAACGGGACCACTGGCACTAATAGAAGCAACAGGAACAGCGGTTAATGTTAAGGTAACACCCGTACGGCTGCTACTTTCGCAACCGGTCGCATTGTCCCTGGCCGCAGCAAAATAAGTGATGGTACCGATTGTACTTTGGGTGGGAGAATTTACAATGGATCCTCCTGTGACAGCCGTATACCAAACGATGGATTGTCCGGCAGGTACCGAGGCAGTCGCCGTAAGTGTTGGAAGGGTGGCTCCCGGACAAACTAATTGCTGCTGGTTGCCTCCACTAGTAGGGGCTGTCAATGAAGCACCCCCGACAAGGACGGCTAACTGTACAGCCATGGTCTGACAATTCCCATTGGTAGCATACACAGAAATATTACCAGACTGACTTCCTGCGGGAAAGCTAACCGAGATTTGATTGGTGCCCTGACCTCCTAAGATCGCTGCCCCCAGTGGAACCGCCCAAACATAGCCTGTTGCCCCTGTAATAGGCGCTATAGTATACGTAAAGGGGCCCACGCCACAGACCCGAGTCTCCCCTGCTATGGCGCCAGGAACACCCATATTACCCCCTCCGGTAGATGCATTAACTGAGATCGCTACCGCTCTTTCGCTTTCGGAATTGCTACTCGCACTTCGAGCACGAATGGTAAACCAGATGGTTTGTCCGGGAGTTAGCCCCGTAGCCGTGTAGCTGGTACCCGTTAAATTTCCTGCTAGTAATACATATTCGCCTGCCGTTTGATTCAAACGATAGATATCATATTGAGTGGCTCCATTCACAGCATTCCAGCTAAAATTGATCTCTCCTGCGGTACAACTAGTCCCATTACCTGAAAATCCAGTTACTGTGCCTAAAATTTTAAAGGCCGCATCGCTTTGATCGGACAACGCTCCACTGGTAACACGAACTCTGGCCAACGACGTATTGAGACCAGTAGGGACAGACCAAGAAAACCGGTTCGTATTGCTGGCAATACTATTGGAGATCAAATTCCAGGTAATTCCATTATCAAGGGAGTATTCAAGTGTTTGTGCGCCGGTTACTCCCACCTGATTCCAGGTGATCACCTCGGTTGTTCCAGGGGAAAAAGATTCATTACCATTGGGGTAGATCATCTCTACTTTAGGCTGATCGATGGTCCAGCTAAGGGCATACTGCTGATTGGCACCAGTGGCCACGCTGGTACCGGCTACTGTAATTTGGTAGGTTCCAGCAGGCGGATTATACAGCGTTACTTGTTCCACATTACTAACATTATCAACTCCGGTAGTGGCTGCTGCCGCAGGATTGTCCTTATCCAAGATCCAGGGCAAAAACGTAGAAGCACCACTGGTCACTGTCAGATCCAAGTTATTGACCAAGGCAGGGTTGGCATTGGGAGCGCCGGCAGGATCGTTCCAGTTCAACATCACATTGACACGAGCAGTATTGGCAGGAATCGTAATATTTATTTGATTGAGCGCTCCATTACCGATCGTACTAACTACATAACGATTACTCTCCAACAACTTAACCGCCTCTAATGCATCGATACGCCCATATCCAAATCGATAATCGGGACCGGCATTCCCCAGATCTTGTGCAGTATTCAGTACGGCACTCTTGATCAAGGCCGAGGGAGGCAGTGCATTACTGTTGAGTTGCTTGTAGCGTTCCACCAAGAGTACGACAGAACCACTCACCCCCGGGGTAGCCATCGAGGTGCCGGATATAGTGGCATAGCTCGAGGGACCCGTACTATAGGTAGAAAATACGTTGGTCCCCATTGCGCTGATATCGGGTTTCACCCTGCCATCTTGTGCAGGACCAAAACTACTGGAGGACGATATTGCATCGGTGGAAGTGACGTTAGCTACCAATATATTGTTCTTAGCCGTCTTACCGCTTCCCGTAATCGTATACCATCCCCCGGAACAAGAGGATTGTGAATTTCCCGAAGAGTGAACATGCAAATGAAAAGGAAAATTATTTAGGTTGATATCAGTGGAGCGGCTGGTGGCAGAGTACGCAATGCTGGCACCATTGATCCCACAGGTGGCACTACCACCATAAGAGTGACTGCTAACAATAAGATTGTAGGCGGGAATAGCGGCTGCCACCTCTGCCGAAATACTACCGTTAAAATCGTATGAGTACAAACTGGCATTCGGTGCCATTCCTCTGGCAATGGGATTCACAAGGCCTCTACCGAGTATCGTACCGGAGCAGTGGGTAGAGTGATCGCTCAGGGCCACATTCTCGACCTGTGTAACACGACCAACTGGTAAAAAATCGAGGTGCTGACCAATGGCCCCACCATCCCAGATGCCTACATTGATCCCATCGCCTTTTAAGTTGCGAGGCCCGTCACTGATCGGGCTAACACGATGCAGTGAACGACCGGGCAAATTCTCATTTTGGTTCGGCTCATCAATAAATTCCGCCCATTGCACGAGCGGAAGCCTTACCAACGCTTTTAATTGATTTACCGGAACCCGCACCACAAAGCTCCTGAATGCACTGTCCTCTCTTATGATCTGCGCTCCGATGGCTTCTACTAAAGGCTGGATGATATCACTACTAGTTTTTTCAAAGGTGATGATCGTTACATCGGCCGTGCCTGGCGAAAGACGAGCATGGGCCGGCACTTTTGCCAATAAAAGGTCAGGTATTGTTTTTTGAAAATCCTGAAAATAAAAAACAGAACGAATGGAATAGCTGTTAAATCTGGCGATATCAAAACTGGTACTGATCTTGGCCGCATAAGCATAGCGTGGAAAATAATCCAGCAACGTAATCCCGGCTTGTGATAGTTGCTGACGAAGGGCCACATCTGGAATATCGTTGAATTGCAAGATAGCATACCAATTTGGCCCAAACTGCGTAGACCGAAATACATCGTCCGACAGACGCAGCTTGCTTACATTGACTACCGGCAAAAAACTACCGGAGCGCAATTGAACCTCGTAATTACGAGCGGGCTGGGCAAAAGAAAAAAATGAATAACAAAAAAGAAAAGAGCTTGCAAGCAAGCGAAGCCAATACGATTTCATCAGGGTAAATTTTGAAAAACGGAAATTAATTCAAAAAGAGTGGTAAACCGATCGGGGTTGAAAATATTTTAGCAAGTTGAGAGAAACCTTGAACAAAGCCAGGTATTATTACTTGCGTTTACCCATCAAAAAGTAGGGGTCCGGCCAGAACTGAATACGACCGTCTGGTTCTACCGAAGCAGGCCAATAAAGCGAAAAAACGGCAACCGGTTCGCTCAGGGGCCGGAAAATGGGCTTCTTATCATTAAAACATGATTGCAGATAGGCCGTATCGAGCCCCCCTCCTAGCAATCGACTGCCCAGCAACAGCGGCTCCTCGAGCCGAATACAACCATGGCTCAAAAATCGAGAGGGTCGAAGAAAGGCTCCTTTATTGTTGGTATCATGAAGATAAACGCCGTAAGGCGTCTCAATATCGAACTTTAGTACCCCTAATGCATTATCGCAACCTGTAGACTGCCTAATCGTGTAGGGGAAATAACCGGCATGAAATGATCGCCAATTTAAGCGATGATGATCCACTACTCTTCCTTGACCATCGACTAGCTGCATATTTCGATGATCGAGCCATCCTGGATTCTTTTTGATATTTGAAAGATATTCGCCAATGGCAATACTTGCTGGGACATACCAGTAAGGATAGAGGATCAGCCGGTGACAATAGCTGGCAAAACGAGGTGTAGGAGTAGACGACTTTCCAACAATGGCGCGCATAGAAATAGTCGATACCCCATCTTGATAATAATTCAATAGCGCCCCGGGAATATTGACCATCAAAAATCGATCGATCTCAAAATGAAAGAGCCATCGATACAAATGGAGAGAGGTCTCAAGTCGCTGCAGGGTGTCCTTCTTAGCTAAACTACGACTAGCGGCAGACCCGCTGCCCTGCTTCTCTAAAAAATAAGACCTGAGCAACGAATATTCTTTTTTCTTGGGCTCCAATGAAAAAAGCCAACGCCGCAGCTTTGTTTCACCATCAATAGCCCTTACACCCGCCTCTATCAAACTATCATCTCGTAAACGATAACGAGGACTTACGGCATCAAATCCCAGTTTAGTGTACCTGTCGGAACCTCGATAGAGATCGAAAGAGGTGGCAACGATAGCTTCAATATAACAAGAAGGTTCTGCCACGAGGCCTGGCGTGGCAGTGCGCTGCCCATGCAAGGTTGAAGAAATCCTATCA
>JBIIHS010000077.1:0-7505 GCA_044235515.1 Chitinophagaceae bacterium
CAAAAAGGATGATGTAGTTATTATAGGTCCCCGCGAAATCTTCGTAGGAAAAAAGGATGCTCCCGTAACCTTGATGGAATTTGGCGAATATGAGAGTGAGGAATGTGCCAAGGTCAATGAGATCGTGAAGCAATTATTGGAAGAGTTCGAGGGTAAAATAAAATTTCAATTCAGACATTTCCCCCTAACGCTTATCCATCAGCGAAGTCTCAAGGCCAGTGAGTCGGCCGTTGCCGCTGCGCAGGAAGGAAAGTTTTGGGAAATGCACAATGTCCTTTTTAGTAATCGTAGAAATCTGGGTACCACCAGTCTAAAATTGCACAGCAAGGAAGCCGGGGTGAAGAATAAAAAATTCCTGGATGATCTGGTCAACGGGGTCTATGGTTGGCAAGTACAAGATGACCTGAAGGAAGGATTGAACCGCGGCGTAAAAGATCTTCCTGCGTTTTTCATCAATGATGTGCCCTTTACCGGTAAGCCCACGTTTGCCAATTTGAGTGCAGCTATTCAATCTGCGTTAAAGAAAACTAAATCCAAGTCGACCGTAAAAAAAGCGCCCGCTCGATCTGCGGTAAAGGCGGTTTCCTCTAAGGGTGTAACCAAGCAAAAGCAAAGAGCCTGATCGAAAACTAGTATAGAATTTTAGCACTTAATCCAAACCGCCACCTTGGCGGTTTTTTATTAAAAAAAAAGCCCCTTTGAGTGATCAAAAGGGCTTTTGGAGTAAAAAGACAGGATAAGTTACCAGCGACTATTGGAATAGTTAGCAGAACGAGCAGGTCTTTCTTCACGGGGTTTGGCAACGGCCACGCGAATGGCACGTCCCTCTACCGTTGCGCCATCGAGTTCGCCGATGGCTTTTTGGGCGGCAGCATCATCGGTCATTTCTACAAATCCGAAGCCTTTGCTGCGGTTCGTGTACTTGTCCATGATGATCTTGGCAGAGCTCACCTCGCCATAGTCTGCAAAATAGCTCTTGAGGTCTTCGTCCGTTACGGCGAAGGGGAGATTTGAAACATAAATGTTCATGCAAAAAAATTAAGCATTAAAAAAACTTGAGGACAACGGAAGAGTAAAGAAGACTAACTAGTGGTGACCAGAGGCTTAGCAGTAGTACGAATCGTTCAGTTACGGACAGTCAGTTGACTCAAAATAACAGGGCAAAGGTAATGGTATTTAGGTGCGTCACCAATTATTATTTTGTTTCTTTGTTTTATGATACGTTCACTACAGGATTTTTCTGCTCCCTATTTTATTGGAATTGCTGGTACCGGCATGAGCGCCTTAGCGCAATATTTACAAGGTATCGGTATGCAGGTAGCCGGTAGCGACAGACAATTCATCGCCGGTCAGCAAAATGAGGTGCAGATCAAATTAGTTGCAGAGGGTATACGTTGTTTCGCTCAAGACGGCTCGTCACTTACCAGCGATTTTGATGTTGTGATCGTATCGACTGCCATAGAAGATACTATTATAGAAGTGCAACAAGCAAAGGCTCTGGGCATTCCCATAGTGCACCGTGCAACACTTTTATCATTGATCGCCTCCAGTAAAAAAACGATCGCCATTGCAGGGACCAGCGGCAAGAGTACTACCAGCGCCATGCTTTTTGACATTCTTGATCAGGCAGGGTATGAGCCCGGTATTATTAGTGGGGCAGGTTTGGTTAGACTGATCGAAAAGGGAAAGATCGGCAATGCCGTGGCGGGTAAGGGAGATTGGCTTGTTATTGAAGCCGACGAAAGTGATGGCTCCATTGTGCAGTATTATCCTTATACCGGTGTAGTACTCAATATCGATAAAGATCACGATGAGACGGATACCCTCTTGACACTGTTCAAAACATTCAAAGAGCATTGTCATCATTTTATGGTCAATCGAACGCATCCTTTGGCCGCTTCTCTCTCCGTTGATCCGGCGCATGATTTTGCGGTCGGGAAAAAAGAAGCAGTTGGCTACTGTGCCGAGGGCTTTCAACAAGACGGAATGACCATTCAGTTTTGGGTGAATGGAGAAAAGGTTTGTCTGCAGCAGATCGGACAACACAATATGGAAAATGCATTGGCAGCCATGGCAGTTGCTCATCAGGTGGGTGTACCACTCTCGATAGCTGTAGACGCTTTATCGAATTATAAGGGCATTTATCGACGTCATCAGGTCTTGGGGCAAAAGCAGGGGGTATGGCTGATCGATGACTATGCGCACAATCCGGTCAAATGTGCCGCTGCCATTAGGGCCTGTCAACCCGTGGCACCAAAAGTAATAGCCTGGTTTCAGCCCCATGGGTTTAAGCCCACTCGTTTTTTGCGTGCTGATTTTGTTCAGGAGTTGGCAAATGCGCTTCGACCAACCGATGAGATCTGGATGAGTGAGATCTATTATGCAGGAGGAGCTGCGGTTAAGGATATCTCTGCAGCGGACCTGATCGGTGACCTGCAACAACTGGGGGTAGCGGCTTTCTTTGTCTCCGATCGTCGCCAATTAGTATCTCAACTTCAAGCCCATCTATCCGACCCCTGCGTATTGTTACTGATGGGTGCTCGTGATCCTTCGTTAGAGAAATTTGCTCGCGAAGTATGGGAGGAGATTTGACGAAAACAAAATGGGTCAGGAGACGATCAGTTTATAACCACCCCAGGTAGCGGCTAGTGAGCCAAGCAGGGTAGTAAAAAAATAGACTAAGAAGATGGGATATTTCTGCTCTTTCAACAGGAGAATGCTCTCTTGGCTTAAAGCAGAAAGGGTAGTGAAGCCACCACAAATACCGGTTAGTAATAGAAGCTTGCTCTCTTCCGATAGGGTATCATATTTTTCACTGATTCCCCATAGTATGCCTATCAGCAAAGATCCCAACAGGTTGACCAGCCAAGTGCCTAGCGGAAATGTGTTGAGCGTCGCAGGGTTCAGGGACCGTTGAATTAAAAATCGTAGCACTGAACCTGCTGCTCCTCCCAAGGCAACTACAAAGATCAAGCGTATCATGGTTGTTCGTGTTCGTAGAGATATTTTAGATCTACCAACCAGGCATCCTTGCTCTTTACCACTCGCAAGGTATCGTGGTCATTTTTAAAGGAGTTAGAAAAAATAACAATGGCGAGGGAGTCGTTAATGGAGGTCGATTGGTGGATCACAATCGTAGACGCTTTATACTCTTCTTTTTCAACCGCGGCTATCTTCTGGTAGAGTTGCGCGGTAATATCAAGGTAGCTGTTATTGACAGAATCTTGTAACATAAATCCCTTGGCTTCATCAAATTTTCCATCTAGGGCCAAACGAATAAATAGGCGGGCCGCATCCAATTCGTTTTCGGCCTGTTGCGGCAAGGTAGAGGCAGGTTGGCAGCCAACAAGGGACAACAGCAAGCAGAGGAGTATCAGGAAAAGACTTTTATGCATGCAGCAATTTACAAAGAATTGCAATAGCCCACCTGTGATCAGTGGGCCTTCAATAGAGCGACCTGCAGTATCTCGGCCTGCCATATGATCGCCTGCACCATGATGACCTTTACCATAGCGGCCTGGACTCAGGAACGCGTTGAGGAGGGCTGCTCCTTTTCGTGTTCTTGGTTATAAGCCCTTAATATCTGCTTGACCAATCGGTGTCGAACGACATCCTCTTCGTCTAATTCAATATGGCCGATGCCGTCAATATTTTTTAGGATACGCACGGCAGTTTGCAAGCCACTACGCTGGTTGCGTGGGAGATCTACCTGCGTCATATCACCGGTTATGATGGCCTTGGCGTTGGCGCCGATCCGGGTCAAGAACATCTTCAGTTGAAGGTCGGTTGCATTTTGGGCTTCGTCGAGTATTATGAATGCATTGTCGAGCGTACGTCCCCGCATGTAAGCGAGGGGGGCGATTTCGATCGTACGCGTAGTCATGTAGTACCCCAGTTTATCGGCAGGTATCATATCATCCAGCGCATCGTAGAGGGGGCGCAGGTAGGGATCGATCTTTTCTTTCAGGTCGCCGGGTAAAAAGCCAAGGCTCTCTCCAGCCTCTACAGCAGGTCTGGTCAGAATGATCTTCTTGACTTGTTTGTTTTTTAAGGCTCTTACAGCTAGTGCCACCGCCGTATACGTTTTTCCCGTTCCGGCCGGGCCAATGGCAAAGACAATATCATTTTGCTCGGCTTCTTGTACCAATTTTTTCTGGTTGGCGGTACGAGCTCGGACCGATTTTCCATTGGGGCCGAATACCAAAACTTCGGCCGGATTTTTTTCCTGAAAGTGGTCGATCACTTCTTGGTCATCTCCTCCCAGTACCTGCTCAAAGTATTGTTGGCTCATGTGGCCATTGCGCTCCAGGTACGAAACGATCACCGAGATCTTCTCTTTGGCAGAATCGATCTGTTCGGGAGCACCGCTGAGTTTGAGTTGGGTGCCGCGAGAGAGGATCTTAAGCAGTGGGAATTTCTTTTTTAAGAGGTCTAGTTTTCCGTTGTTAACTCCAAAGAATTCGATTGGATTGACGGTTTCGAGGTTGATGATGGTCTCAGTCAAGGTTTATCTTTTTTGTGAGCGTTTTGGATACGAGTCGAAAGGCTTCTAACCAATATTAATACTCGTTTATAGAAAAACCAATCAATACTTATCAACAAATGTGAATAGAAAAGATGTTACTTGGCATCAAAGGGAAAGTACTTTATCTCGTGCGATCAGACAGGCACCTACTACACCTGCTTTTTCTCCCAGCCGGGAGATACGAAGTTGTGTATCGCTGTTGACTAGACTCAGCGAATATTTATTAATCGCACTTTTGACAGGAAGACGAAGGTAGTCGCCCGTCTCGGATAAGGTACCGCCCAAGATGAGTAATTCTGGATTGAAAACATTAATGAGCATGGCTAGGCCCTTTCCGATCTTCTCTCCCAAGTCGGCCAGCATTTCGATGCAAAGCATATCTTCTTGGTGGGCCGCAGCCATAATGTCGAGCAACGTAATTTCAGAGGGGTCCTTCTTTTTTTTCATGGCAGAAGAGGTAGACCCTTGTTTGATCTTTTCTCTAAACTTTCTGAGTAGGGATTGACCAGAGGCCTCTGTTTCCAGACATCCTTTTTTCCCACAATGGCAAAGAATCTCATTCTCAAAAAAAGGAATATGTCCGAACTCCCCGCTAAACCCAGACTTGCCATAGTATAATTTTCCATTCACCAATATGCCTAAGCCAATTCCGTAGTCTACATTTACGAACAATACATGTCGGGCGCCTGCCACCTCGCCATTACAAAATTCTCCGTAAGCCATGGCCCTGGAGTCATTCTCTAGGAAAGTAGGAATACCAAAGGCGCGTTGTATCGTCTCTGCCAATGGTTCTTCTTGAAAATGAAAGTAGCTGTAGCTGTAACCACTGGTCTGGTTGATACGTCCTGAGAGGTTAATGCCCATGCCCAGTATCTTATTCTTGGGAATATTGAGTTCTTGAAGGTACTGACGTATCAGTTCGAGCAGTTGATGAAAGGATTCTTGGGTGTTTTCCAGGCGATAGGGGATCTTCTCTTTCAGATTGACAAGGTGTTTTCTGAAATTCAGTAATCCCAAGTTGATGTAATAGCGTTTAACATCAACGCCGATAAAGAAGCAGGCATCGGCAACGAGCCCATAGATGCTGGCCTTTCTTCCTCCTGTAGAATCAAATTTTCCGTTGTCGCGAATCAATTTGTCTTCGATCAGCTCATTGACCAGACTGGTTATTTTGGGCACACTGGTGTTGAGTTCTCGGCTGAGTTCGGTGATAGTGAAATCGCCATGTTGGTCCAGATGGCTCAGGATGCTCCTTTTCAGGAACTTATTCTTGTAAGCGACTCCCGAGGCATTTTCATCACTGAACAACTCGAAGATCCGGTGTTTGGGTGGGTGGCCCGTTTTTTTCATTACTGTATGAATATCAGATTCTAATATAGCTCAATCTTTGAAAAGATACGAATGGGGATAAACTAAATAAAAAAATTTATTAAGATTTTGGTTGGGCGTAATATTTTTTATGATATTTAACCCTGAACTGCAATCCTTTAATTAAAAAAAGACGGTTCAACGAATGCTAGCCCAACAAACCCTGCACAAGGAGACGACCTCTATTGGTCGATATGCCGATCTATACCTGGCGGAACTGACCAACAATATTTTGCCTTTCTGGTTGCGCTATAGCAAAGACGAAAAACATGGTGGGTACTTTACTTGTCTCGATCGCGAGGGAAAGGTCTATGATACGGATAAGTTCATGTGGTTACAAGGACGACAAGTATGGACTTTCAGTTCATTGTATTCTACATTAGAGGCCAGACCGGAGTGGTTAGCCATGGCGTTGCATGGGGCCGATTTTATGGAAAAATTTGGAAGGGATGCGCAGGGCAATTGGTATTTCTCGTTGACGCAAGATGGTCGTCCGCTGGTGCAGCCCTATAATATTTTCAGTGATTGTTTTGCGACCATGGGCTTTGCAGCACTGGATAGGGCCCACCCTCAAGACCGCTACAAAAAAATAGCCACTGACACCTTTGAGAACATCCTGAAAAGAAGGCATAATTGGAAGGGAGTATATAATAAGAACGTTCCCGGCACGCGGCCACTTAAGAATTTTAGCTTACCCATGATCCTGTGCAACCTGGCCTTGGAACTGGAGCCTGTTATTGGGTCGCAGCGTGTTGATGCCTTGATTCCCGAGGTGATCCACGAGGTGATGGAGGTTTTCTATCAGCCCGATCGCGGCCTTATTCTGGAGAATGTTTATGAGGATGGAAGTTTTTGCGACAGTTTCGAGGGACGCTTGCTCAATCCGGGACATGCGATCGAAGCCATGTGGTTTATTATGGATCTGGCCGTTCGCTTGCAGGATAATTCACTTATCCATCGCGCAAAAGATATCATGTTGCGCATGTTAGAGACCGGTTGGGATCAGGAGCATGGCGGCATCTTTTATTTTTTGGATTGCCATGGACATCCCACGCAGCAATTGGAATGGGATCAAAAGCTCTGGTGGGTACATGTAGAATCGTTGGTCGCACTGGCCAAGGCCTATAAACTGACGCGTGATCCCCTATGTGAAAGCTGGTTCGAAAAGGTCCACGATTATACCTGGCGTCATTTCAAGGATCCCCAATATGGGGAGTGGTTCGGTTATTTGAATCGGCGCGGAGAAGTGTTGTTGCCTTTGAAAGGGGGAAAATGGAAAGGTTGTTTTCATATCCCACGTTCTCTTTATCAAGTATCGAAAACGTTATCATCTATATAAAGTAATAGGGGATGACACTCGCTCAAAAATTTATTGGATTATTCTTACTAGCCCCGTTGTTGGGGCTGGCGCAGATCAATGCCAACAGCAAGAACAATACGCTTATCAACACCGATGTGTTGGTGATCGGCGGTGGCACTTCGGGAGTGGCGGCTGGTATTCAATCGGCGCGTATGGGCGTCAGCACTATCATCGTTGAGGAAACTACTTGGCTGGGCGGTATGCTCAGTGCTGCCGGTGTATCGGCTACCGATGGAAATCATTTACTCCCGT
>JBIIHS010000078.1:0-7474 GCA_044235515.1 Chitinophagaceae bacterium
ACCGGCGTAGCCCATGATCGTAACACCACTGCCTGGCTCTACGTTTACTCCGGTTCCTTCGATGTTAAAGGAGAAGGTGTGGTTAGCACCAAACTGATGGCCAAGCTCGTGGGCAAGGTAATCGATTACATAGAATTCCAATAATGAGGGATTGCTATACACGGTCCAGCCCCTTCCCTTAGTGGCATTATTACAAACACAACCTATACAACCGGCATTACCATTGTCACTTCCTTTACTGACAGTGTGACCCACATCGTAGTTGCCATTACCAATGGCAGCATCGATGGCAGCCATAGATGTAGTACCGACAGGAGAATTAGGATTGGCAATCGGATCGGTTGCAGGATTAAAATAAATGATCAAATTGTTATTAGCAACCAGTACCATACGTACGCCAAAATCTCTTTCGTAAACTTGGTTGGCTCGAGTCATATGGCTATTCAAGGCCGCTAAAACGGCACCTACACTATCAGCAAGCGTAGGAAATCCGCCGGCAGGAATAAAATGCAAGGAAAATTCGGCACCGGAGATCATGGCCAGCCGATACGTTCTTAAAACACCATCGTCTGCATTTTCAGGGCCAGGACCAAAATCATTAACGATATCCTCTGTCAAACATTCAAAATTAGCAGGAGCATCGGTATAGTCCCTTCGGTTCGAGACACGATAAATATCATTATGCACCCTATCTACATATACAGGCTCGTTGTTGCGATTGAGGATTGTAGCATGCACTCCATGAAGAGATACATCGAATCGGATATTATCCTCGGGGTTATCCACTCCCTGACCGGCAAAAGAATAGATGCCGGGGTAACGGGATAATAATTCAGGAGCCAACACAGGGGCGTTGACCACACGGAATTTTTTTATTTCCCCACCGGGCATGGGAAATTCAACTATAAAAGTTGATTGTGAAACGCGTTGATTGGCCTCAAGAGGTGCTTGTGAGACAAACTGCTTGAAGGAATTTTCCTGCAAGCGGAATAACTTGAAATTCTCAGGACGTCTGGATTGGCCGGCTGCGAATACATCGTAGCCTAAACCTGACTCAGATACCGGGGTCCAAAAACGCTGATTCTGACCGAATAAGGACGTGCAGATCAGTAACGAAATGAAAAAAAATGTAAAATTTCTCATGGGTGGATTTAATTAAATGAGATGTTAAAATATCCGATCGTATAAAAATAGGAATATTTGAGAAAAAAGGGATTCCTTAAGCGTGGAAAAAATAAAAAAGGCCCTTCCCGAGTTGGGGAAAGGCCTTTGAAATGAAATTGTAAACGTATGATTATCAATAACCACCCATTCCACCCATATCAGGGGCCGGATGAGCATGTGGCTCCTCTTTCTTGGGTTTGTCGGCTACCACGCATTCGGTGGTCAGTAACATTCCGGCAATAGAGGCCGCGTTCTCAAGCGCTACTCGGCTAACCTTGGTAGGATCGATAACACCAGCCTTGAACAGGTTCTCATAAACTTCGGTGCGGGCATTGAAACCAAAATCAGCTTTTCCTTCTTTGATGCGCTGTACAACGATCGAACCATCGATACCGGCATTGGCGGTCAAAATACGCATAGGCTCCTCCAGCGCGCGGCGTACGATCGACATTCCTGTCTGCTCATCTTCGATCTGTCCTTTTACCTTCGCATCGAGCGATTCGATAGCACGGATATACGCAACGCCACCACCAGGAACAATACCCTCTTCTACCGCAGCACGTGTGGCATGCAAGGCATCATCGACACGGTCTTTCTTCTCTTTCATTTCTACCTCGGTTGCGGCTCCAACATAAAGAACGGCCACACCACCACTCAACTTGGCAAGACGCTCTTGGAGTTTCTCACGATCGTAATCAGAAGTTGTAGTATCGATCTGTGCTTTGATCTGATTCACGCGAGCAGTAATATCTTCTTTCTTTCCTTTACCGCCAACGATGGTCGTGTTGTCTTTGTCAATAGTAACAGAAGCAGCTTGACCCAAATAGGTAAGATCCGCATTTTCGAGCTTGAAACCTTGCTCTTCGCTCACAACGATTCCTTTGGTCAGGATCGCGATATCTTGTAACATCTCTTTACGACGATCTCCAAAGCCAGGGGCTTTTACGGCAGCCACTTTAAGGGTACCACGCAGCTTGTTAACGACCAAGGTAGCGAGTGCTTCACCCTCGAGGTCTTCTGCAATGATCAACAGCGGACGTCCGCCTTGGGCAACTTTCTCGAGAATATGCAAGATATCCTTCATGTTGCTGATCTTCTTGTCATAGATCAGGATGTAGGGATTTTGCAACTCCGCCTCCATTTTTTCGCTGTTAGTAACGAAGTAGGGAGAGATGTACCCGCGGTCAAACTGCATACCCTCTACTACATCCACGGTAGTATCGGTTCCTTTGGCCTCTTCTACGGTAATAACACCCTCTTTGCCCACTTTGGCAAAGGCTTCGGCAATCAACTTACCAATGGTCTCGTCGTTGTTGGCCGATATAGTGGCGACCTGCTGAATTTTTTTACTGTCGCTGCCTACGGTCTGGCTTTGTGCATGCAAGCTGGCCACGACCAGAGAAACAGCTTTATCGATACCTCTTTTCAGATCCATAGGGTTGGCACCGGCAGCCACCATCTTGAGTCCTTCGCTGATAATAGACTGGGCCAAAACGGTAGCCGTAGTGGTGCCGTCTCCGGCAATATCAGCGGTCTTTGAGGCCACTTCCTTTACCATTTGAGCACCCATGTTTTCAATAGGGTCTTCGAGTTCAATTTCTTTAGCAACACTTACGCCATCTTTAGTCACTTGAGGAGCACCGAATTTTTTTTCGATGACCACATTGCGACCCTTGGGCCCTAAGGTCACTTTAACTGCATTAGCGAGTGTATCCACTCCCTTTTTCATTCTGTTTCTTGCTTCGATATCGAAGAAAATCTGTTTTGCCATATTGTTGGATTTGATAGTTTACGGTGGGTTAAAAATTTATACAATGGCGAGAATATCCGATTCGCGCATGATCAAATAATCGACACCTTCGATCTGAATTTCGGTACCGGCATATTTTCCGTAGAGTACGGTATCGCCCGCCTTGACCGTCACGGGCTCATCTTTTTTGCCGGGTCCGGCCGCAACAACCGTACCACGCTGAGGCTTCTCTTTTGCGGTGTCGGGGATGATGATACCACCGGCTGTTTTTTCTTCGGCGGCAGCGGCTTTCACGATTACACGGTCGTGAAGCGGAGTAACGTTGACTTTCTTAGCCATAGCTTAAATTGATTTAGTTTTTAATGGTTTACCCACTGGGGGTGGACCCTCTTGCGGGCGCAAATATATCCTAAATACTATGCCAGGGCTTCAAACCGGTATTCTGGAGTAATTTTTGTCAGTAGAAATTGTCAGAAATGACTTAATCACCTTAAAAAACACATAATCGCTGACAATTTTTCAGCAGCTCAATTTCTAACTACCTACCCCTAAATAGCTTACCTTTGTATCCATCAAGCTCTTAGAAAATGATCAGCAGACGTACCATTCGGATTAAGGTGATGCAAACCCTCTACACGATCGCCACTTTTGAGGCCACCCCCGCCCCTGCCGTTCATACTTCATTGCTTAAGCAACATTTTGATCAACCCCGCCGTCTTTTAGTTCATTTACTCTGGTTATTGACCGAGGTGCTTCGCTATGCCGAAAAATATGCGCACCAAAAGGCCTCCAAACATTTACCAACAGAAGCAGACTTGAATGTAAACACCAAATTGGCCGGTAATGAGCTACTCTGGCAAATGATGGGGGACCCAAATTTGCTTAAACAGATTGAACAGCTGAAGCCGCAGTTGGAGCCGGCTCAAGAGCTTATCAAAGCGATCTATCTGCAATTGACCGATACTGAAATTTACAATACCTACATTGCCACCCCCTCTCGCGACAAGAAAACAGAGCGAAAAATTGCCGAGTTCATCGTGAACGATCTGATGCTGGCCAATCCCAACTTTGTTGCCTACATCGAGGAATTATTTGCTGATTGGGATGATGACGGCGAAGGGGTGGTACAGTTGTTAGCGGCTTACTTGCATAAGCCTGGCCAGCTCAACTTTGAGCAACTTATCGATCGTGATAAAGAGCAATTTGGACTTGAACTGCTAGAAACGGTGCTGAACAAACAAGAACAACTTCAATCGTACATCATCCCCAAACTAAAGAACTGGGATCCCGAACGAATCGCCCAGCTCGATATGATCATGATGAAAATGGGCGTAGCTGAATTCTTATTTTTTGAGACGATCCCCCCCAAGGTCACCATCAACGAGTACATTGACCTGGCCAAAGACTATAGCACCGCACAAAGTGGTCAGTTCGTGAATGGAATTTTGGATGGGATCCACAAAGAGTTGACGGCCGCCGGCCAGCTTCACAAAGTCGATTTTCGTAAATCCTGATTTTTGTAACCCTGATAAGTTAATTTTGCCCTTTATAGATAGGCCATGAAAAACTATATACTCGTTATTTGTGCTTCGCTGTTGGTAGCGACAGCTTGTAAGCAAACACCGAATGTGAACCAAACGGATCCTAACTCAGCCCCTCTTATGTCGGCTCCGGCCGAAACCAAGGAGTACGATTCCACCAGTCTTACCACCATTGAATGGCTTGATCCTACCGAAAAAGAAGTGGGACAATTAGCCGGAGGTAAGGAAACGGAAATCACTTGGCGTTTTCGGAACAGCGGAGATCGTCCGCTCTATATTGATCACGTTGGCGCCACCTGTGGCTGCACCATTCCAGAGAAGCCTGACCAACCTTTTGCACCCGGTGAGATCGGAACCATCCGTGCCAAATTCAATGGCAGTGGAAGTGGCTTTATTCTAAAGCAGGTATATGTGACCGCCAATACCAAACCCGACCGCGAGCACACCCTTGTTTTTAAAGGAGAAGTAATCGAAAAAAAATAAATCAAACATCATGCACTCATTCTATCTGCTAGAAGCCGCTGCCTCAGGAGGCTTTTTACAAGGCCCCTACTCTACGTTTATCCTAACGCTCTTGATCATACTGACCATGTGGCTTTTCTTACTACGCCCCCAAGCAAAGCGTGCTAAAAGTCAGAAGTCCTTTGTAGATAACCTGGCAAAAGGTGACAAGATCGTTACCATCGCCGGAATACACGCTACCGTTAACAAAGTAAACGAGGACGGCACTACCCTCCAGATCGAGACCAGCCCGGGCAGTTACCTCAAAATAGAAAAGTCTGCCATCAGTTTGGATTGGACCACGGCGCTGAACAAATCGGCTGACAGCGAGAAAAAATAAAGATGCTCCGCATTGGTCTTACCGGTGGAATTGGCAGTGGCAAGACCACGGTGGCCCGCATGTTTGAAACCTTGGGCATTCCCTTGTATTATGCTGACGATGCTGCTAAACGTTTGCTAAATACTGACCCTGCATTGAAGTCGGCCGTTCAGCAACTATTTGGAGAAGCATGTTATACCAACGGGGTGCTAAACCGCTCGTATTTGGCCTCGATCGTTTTTAATGACTCAGAAAAATTGGCCGCACTAAACCAACTAGTGCACCCGGCCACGATCGCAGATTCTAATGCCTGGTTCTTGCATCAAGAAACTGATTATGCCATACGAGAAGCTGCCTTACTCTTTGAAAGTGGCGCGGCAGAAGGACTTGACTATGTGATCGGGGTTTCAGCACCGGTCCCCTTGCGTATACAACGGGTTATGCTTCGGGATGGAAGCAACGAAGAAGATGTAAAAAAAAGAATGGCCACCCAACTACAGGATACTATAAAATTAAAGTTGTGCGATTGGGTAGTGATCAACGATGAACGTGAGGCACTCCTTCCACAAGTGTTGTCACTGCATGAACAACTCACGCTTCGCGCAACGCAGTCAAGGCTGCAGTGATCCGACTCCACCCCTCTTGAATATTGGCACGGCTATTGGCAAAGGAAAACCGCACACAGCGAGGTTCTCCAAAGGCGTCTCCCATTACCGAAGACACATGGGCCTTATTGAGCAGGTACATACTCAGGTCAGCAGCGTTCCGAATCGTTGTCTCTCCATCCGTCTTTCCAAAGTAATAGCTGAGGTCCGGAAACACATAAAAGGCGCCAGCCGGAGCAGGACACTTAATCCCAGGAATAGCTTGTATCAATTCTAATACAAGTTCTCTTCTTTTTGCAAATTCCTCGACCATCTCGTGTGTGGGACGCAGGTCGGCGCTAAGGGCCGCCACGGCAGCTTTTTGGGTAATGGAATTGGCGCCACTGGTAAATTGACCCTGTACTTTTTCGCAGGCCTTCGCTATGGCAGGGGGAGCCGCCATATAACCGAGCCGCCAACCGGTCATAGCAAACCCCTTGCTTAATCCATTGATGATAATGACCCGGTCTTTGAGGGAACTAAAAGAAGCAATACTGGCATGCGCTCCAATAAAATTGATATACTCATAGATCTCATCCGAAATAATGTAGACATGGGGATTTTGCTCGAATACGGCGGCCAATTGGGACAATTCTTCTTTAGTATATACTGCCCCACTGGGATTACAAGGGGAAGAAAACATAAAGAGTTTCGTGGCGGGACCAATGGCCTCACGCAGTTGCTGAGGAGAGATCTTAAAACCAGTTTCTGTCGTAGTATGGACCTCTTTTACTTTTCCTCTAGCTATTTTGACCAATTCACTATAGGTAACCCAATACGGGGTGGGTATGATCACCTCTTCTCCTTCATCTACCAAGGAGAGAATGGCATTCGCGAGACTTTGCTTGGCACCCGTAGAAACGACGATCTGTTCGGGGCTGTAATCAAGTTGATTATCTCGCTTCAGCTTTTGACAAACGGCCTGCCGCAGGTCCGGCAAACCCGCTACGGGCGTATAATGTGTCCAATTTTCGTGGATCGCATTGATCGCGGCTTGTTTGATATGCTGGGGCGTATCAAAATCCGGCTCTCCCAAACTCATATCGATCACATCAATTCCTTTTGCCCTCAATTCGCGACCTAATTGAGCCATGCGAAGTGTCTCGGGCTCGTTGAAGCGACTCAAAAAACTGGATAATGCCATAGGATCGGCTTTAATAGTAGGCAAGTTACAATATCTGCTTCATAGCAATTCAATCCGAGCGCTACTGCAAGCAACGCTACAGCAAGGCACGCTACTGAAAGGACCGATCTGAGAAAGAAGCACGGTACAGGGTTTGTCCCAAGGTCTTTAAAAACGGAAATCCTACCCTGTCGTAATCATAGATATCATCATTGAATATGCCATCACTATTACAGTAGATCACCGCACTCAGCATAAATTTCTTTCCAGAGCGCCTTTCCTCAATACAAGCCGCGTCGATCAAGAAACCATAGGCATTGCCAACCTTATTGTATATGCGAATGGAATCATCCGGTTTTTCTTGGGATGATCCATAGTATAAAAACTTTACATAATTATCCCATATCGTGGTGCTATCGTAAGAAGGATAGC
>JBIIHS010000079.1:0-7439 GCA_044235515.1 Chitinophagaceae bacterium
ATGTGGGTCTTGTAAAGAGGTAGTCAGCTGAGATATACTCACTGCTTTGGGAACCAGCGGCTGGTTAAGAGCGCCTTTTACGATATGCTGATCGAATAAGTTAGGGGCCAGCGTGGTCACTCCGCCTTGGCTCAGGAAAGCAGAATCAATACCCCCGCCAAACTGCAGGGTACCATTGTACTGCCCGAGATATAGCCCCTTGAGCTTTACAAAAAGCTTTCTTCCTACTGGATATTGATTGAATAAGTTATTGCCGGCCAGGCGCAAAAGAACACCCCCGGTTGCATCCTGCAAGGCAATCTGTTGGTAGTAATTACCACTTTTATCATCACAAGAAACGATCCCCTCAATGATCACCTCATCCGTAATGGCCACAGGTGCGCCGGATGTATACCTGGCTTTCACGTCTCTGATGGTGCTATTGGCCACAATAGAGGGTGTACCGGGATCAGGCGGGTCAGTCTGCGTCTTCTGGCAACTTGTAAAAATGGTTAGTCCAAAGGAAAAAACCAGCAGGGTTTTGATCGTAAAGATTGCTTTCATGAGATTTTACGTTTTGACTTTTTTTGAGTGACTATTGAATATCAGCTGCACTGCGAATACCGATCTGGGTCGCATCTTGTGTAGCAGTTTTAAAAATTGATATATACCCGGTAATAGAGCGTCCCGTGGTATTCACGGAAATGCCAGATGCGGTTCTTACGAACATAGAAAGACTGCCCGTACCATCCGTCAAGGTATAGGTCGTTCCGGTACTATTGGTGTTGGTCTGGGTTATGGAAGACAAATTATTGATCTTGACCAAAGAGGAGGCCCAGGCATTTCTATTGGCAAGAATCTGCGCACAAGTTGCCGTACGCGGCAAAATAGAAAGTGTAACAGGCACAACGTTGATCTTCTCTTTGGGAACACTTTTTAACTCAAGATCTCCATTGAACAAGATCAGCTCACCCACACCCGCCGCATCAATCTCAATAACGGTACCCAGTGGATATACAGGGGAACCAATGGTCGTGTACAAGTATAATCCCGAACCACTTTCGTCCTGCAGTCTAAAGTTACCGACCGCCTCGTTGGCATTATTAGAGATGATCACGCCTCTTATCTTCTTGGTTCCCGCAGGGACCAAGAAGGTGCCGCTTCCGGGATAGAGCGCTCGAAATTGCGCAAGGGAAAGTAACTGCGATGGGTTGGTCGGAACAATGGGGTCAGGTCCCGTGGGACCAATAGGTTGCTTATTGCATGCGCTTGTCAACAACAGAAAACACAACAAGACTACCGACGAAAATGTAAAGCCCCTCTTACGCATAGTTGAATGATATTTTAAGATAGTGGTCAAAATCGAAAGGTGATGCTTGAAAAGAAGTTAAGTCCAAAGGCGTAAAACAAACGGGGAGGAAATTTGCCTACTTCGACAGGATCCGCTGCATTTTGTTGTTGATCGTAGCGAAGCTGCTCAAACCCTCCGGTAATGATATTTTTATTGTTCAGCAAATTATTGACCCCCAAGTTGAATACTAGAAAAGTGGGCTTATCATTGACCTCGTAACGCTTGGGAAGCTTCCAGGAATACCCACCAAAAAAGTCGACCGTATACTGTGCATCGAATTTCTGTTGATCAAAGACTTGCTTGTACCCCTCAGAACCCGGTGTTAAAAATTGCAGGGCGTCCCAGGTACGGCGCAAGGGATTAGTCGTTAAGTAGGACCTGTCGAAATAACTAGAAGAAAGACTCACGAACCAAAATGCGGGAGAGCGATAATTGAGCGAAAGACTAACGGCCTCCATAGGCGTTGAAGGCACCTTAAAATTCTCCGCATATATTATGTCCCGTCCAAGTTCGGTGGCACTATTGTCTACCGTTATGATGGCCTGTTGCCGGCTATCGAAATAATAGCGGCCGATCGATGCCGCAGCATTGAGCGTAAGGGTCGAGGACAAACGGGCTTCGACCCCAAACTCGCCACCGAAATGTAGTTTGTCAATGCCGCTGATAGCGTAATTGACAAAATTTTGATAAAAATCATGATAAAATATCATGACATCCATACCTTTTTTGAATTGTGTGTAATACGCACCCAACTTTACACGCAGCTTGGGGGCATTTAATACATATCCGGCCTCTCCGGTAAGGATCTCCTCACTTTGAAGATCTGCCTGCTGTGCGTTGCGAGTACGTGGCGATATATAAACATTCTCGAAATAGGGCGCCCGGGTCAACAAAGAACCATTAACGAACAGATAATTTCTACCATCAAATTTGTACGTAACCCCTCCCTTTACCGCATAATTCAAAAACTGATTGATGGTGCCCTTGCCATAGGAGTCGGCAGGGAAAATTCCGTTGCGCACATTTCCCTCTCGGTAAAATCGGGTCTGTGAAGCTTGTCCCGCAATAAAGACATCCCATTTGTCCAGCTGAAAAACACCTTGCCACCACGCATTGGCTCGGCTGATGTTCAAGTTGTAATCATAGCCAAACCGATCCCCGACCTTTAGTATTCGATTCGGAACATCCACATCGAACTGGTTAGCCGTGCCACCCATTCCAAAATCTCTTTCTGCGAATTGATTCAGATTAACATAGAATTGTCCCCCCAGCAGATCATCGACCTTTTTATAATAGTGGTTTCGTTGCGTCTGCATGGAAAGACCGGCTGTAATATCGAAGTGCTCCCCTACACGGGTAGTCAGCACCATATTGAAATTGAATCGCTGCGTATTGATGACCCTGTTCTCGACAATATAACGTGAACGAAGACCCGATACACTATTGCCGGGTATGCCATTGGCATTGTTTATCGTTGTAAAACCAGCTCTGTTAATGTCGTAAAGTCGCTGCCAATTGATCTGCCGAAGCGAGATATCATTGCGCATCAGATCAGTCAAACGGGCGGCCTGCGCAAGATCGGGCGTACCACTCCATTGTCCGGTGTAACTGGGCAGATATCGGTAATAATCTGGACGAGGATCGGCGGCATTATACCAATCAAATGCCGTAACAGAGCGATCTCCAAACGAATAACTTGCGGCGGTGGACAACGACGTGTTGTTGCGCCATCTGAACTCGTGGTTTACTATGGCCACCGGTTGGTGGGTTCTTCCAATGCTTACATTTCTTTTGCGCCCGTTTTGATACCCCCAATTCGGATTATAATAATTGGTTCCGGCCAGCTCCATCATCTCTTGCACCGCCGGCCCTTGTCTCCCATTTTCAGTAGGAGCATCAAACACTGTAAACGACAATAGATTTCGTTGATTGATCTTCTTATCGACACTGGCAAAAAAGGCCCAGCCATCGTAATGTGTGCCGGGCACGTACCCTTCATTGGCCCAGCGACGGCTGCCACTAAGTGATAGAGCCCACCCTTTTTTGGAAAGGCCTGTCGAATGAGTCAACATGACCCGATTGTTATAATTTCTGTTAGAAACGGCATAACTAATCTGCGTTTGTGCACGTTGCTTACTAGCTCTCGCATCGATGTTCGTATTTCCGCCAATATCTCCGAAGGTGAACGTGTTGTATCGTAAGCCCCACGATACATCACGATTACGCATCACATCATTGAGACCACCCCACAGCCCGAACGGAGTAAACCCGTTATCAAGGTTATCCATGGGGACACCATTCAAGAAGGTGCTGAAATGATCGTTATCATACCCCCTGATCCTGAAACGAACAGCACTGAAGTTGAAAGAGGCCGCCGAAAAGAAAGGATCGCGTCCGGCGGTGAGTAGCGATGAGATATTTTGATTTCCGCCATCACCCAGGTCATTATCATCAATAGATACAGTAGGGATATTATCTAGAAAACCGTCTTTTATCTCCTCTAGAAGCGCACTATCTTTTCGAACGGTGGAGTCCGTTTGAGCCAGCAAAGGGAGACCAGCCAGCAGGCCGGATAGCAGTAGCAGGTAAAAACGCATGCAGTTAGTTTTAAACAGGCGCAACAAATCTAATGGGACTGATCAGTTTTGCCGAAAAAAGTTTGACACATCCATTTCACAACACAATATAGCCAACACGTTTACCGGGTAGATGTATTTATGTACATTCGCAACGCCTATCATTTGACATGAAAAAATGTATCCTACTCTTTTGCCTGCTACTCGGCTTGGGCAGTATTTGGGCCCAAAAAAAACAATACAAATCGGCCATCATCGCTTTTTACAACTTGGAGAATCTATTTGACACTATTGATAATACACTAATCAACGACGAAGAATTTTTACCCGGCGGAATCCGAAACTACAATACGCTCATCTACCAAGACAAACTATCCAAATTAGCTTCTGTCATCAACCAAATCGGCACCGAGTTGAATCCCGATGGGCCTGCCCTATTGGGCGTTTCAGAGATTGAAAATGATACCGTGTTGCGAGATTTGGCCAATCAACCTTTACTACGAAAGCAAAATTACCGGTGGGTGCACTATGATTCCAAGGACGCTCGAGGAGTCGATGTTGCCTTACTATATAACCCAGTCTATTTTTCGCCTGAAATAAGCAAGAATTTGTTCGTACCCCTTCCTCGTGGCTCAAAAGATGCCTATTTCACAAGGGATATACTTTGGGTCAAAGGAAAGCTACAAGGTGAGACGATCCATATTTACGTCAATCATTGGCCCAGCCGAAGCGGTGGCGAAAAGAGAAGTGAGCCCGGAAGGATAGCGGCCGCCCGCGTGTGCCGACTTCATATAGACAGCATTTTAGCTAAAGAACCAGCGGCCAAAATTTTGGTCATGGGCGACTTAAATGATGACCCCATCAACAAAAGTGTCGCGACCGTTTTGCAAGCCAACGGAGACAAGGAATCAGGATCAAACGGATCGCTGTATAATCCCTGGTGGGATCTTTACAAAAAAGGGATCGGCACACTGGCCTACCAGGATGCCTGGGGGCTATTCGATCAAATAATTTTATCGAGACCCTGGCTTCTTAAAAAACAAGAGGGCTTCTTTCTTTATAAGCAGCAAGTCTTCAACCGCGAGTTCTTGGTCGAGAATACAGGCCGGTACAAGGGCTACCCCATGCGCACCTGGGATGGCAACTCCTACAGAGGAGGCTATAGCGACCATTTCCCAAGCTACATATTGGTTATCAAAGAAATAGACAAGGATTAACAAGACCTTGTCCCCAACGGCGAAAACCCCTATCTTTGCCGCCCCAAATCTGTATTCGCAGATTCTTTGCGACCGCAAGGTGGCAATGTCCAATGGGAGAAACCGAATTTTTAACCCTTTCCGGCCAAGAGCCGGAAACAAAAAAAGGCACATGAACAACTACGAACTGATGGTGATCTTCACCCCTGTTCTGAGCGATGACGAGTTCAAAGCTGCGCAAAAAAAGTATGCGAAGCTGGTTACCGATAATGGTGGCTCCGTCGTGGCCGAGAATGCTTGGGGGCTTAAGTCACTGGCCTACCCCATCCAGAAAAAAACAACCGGATTGTACTGGGTACTGGAGTACACGGCAGCTTCTGATTTCAATGAAAAATTGAAGATCCAGTTGCTGCGAGACGAAGCGGTACTTCGTCAACTTTGCACCAAGCTCGACAAATACGCCGTCGAGTACAATGCACGCAAGAGAAGTGGCGTTAAGACCGGTAACCAAAAATCAGTGGAGGCCTAACCATATGGCAAAGAACGAAATCAAATACCTGACCGCCATCAAAACTGACAAACGCGTAAAGAAGTTTTGTCGTTTTAAGAAGTATGGCATGCGCTATATCGACTACAAAGACGTTGAGTTTCTTAAAAAATTCCTCAACGAACAAGGTAAATTATTACCCCGTCGCTTAAGCGGTAACAGTCTCAAATTTCAGCGCAAGGTATCCGATGCGGTAAAAAAAGCCCGTCAGATGGCCCTGCTCCCTTACGTAACAGATCTTTTAAAATAACCTCACCCTAATTCCCCAAAGGGAAGACAGTCCCCGCGACTGGGTTGGTGAACAAAAGAAACAACATGGAAATCATTTTACTTCAGGATGTAGATAACCTGGGCGGTACCAACGAAGTGGTCAAAGTAAAGAACGGTTATGCCCGTAATTTCTTATTGCCTCGTAAACTGGCCGTCGAAAACAGCCCCAGCAACAACAAGCAACTGCAAGAAAGACTCAAACTCGTTCGTAAGAAAGAAGAGTTGATGCTGGCGCAGATCAACAGTGTTATTGCCAAGCTAAACGAAGGACCCGTTAAGCTTACCGCTAAGACCGGTACCAGCGGAAAGATCTTCGGAAGCATTACTTCGCTGCAGCTCAGTCGTGCTATTCGCGAGCAAAAAGGGTTCGATATCGATCGCAAGAAGATCAGCCTGCCCGAAGAACTCAAAGAAATCGGAAGCTACAAAGCGCAGATCGACTTCGGCGGCGGAAAGCAAACCGAGGTGAGCATTGATGTAGTGGCTGAATAAGGCCCCTACTAAATATCATTTTAAAGCCCTCCCAGGAGGGCTTTTTTCATTTTGTAGATGCTTGTTTTTCAGTGATTTGCCTGCTATTAAAACAAAGAATTGAACAAATTATCCCCGCATTCAAAAAAAAGTGTTACTTTGCCTGGCTATTGGTGCTCTTTCAGTTTTGCATGTCCGGAACGCTTCGCAACAACGTAGAATGTTCTTTTGGTACTGTTTACTGTTGACACTGTTTATTTTTTAAAAATGTATTAAAATGAACATTTACGTAGGAAATCTGAGCTGGAACCTCAAAGATCAGGATCTGCTCAACCTTTTTGCATCTCATGGCGAAGTGGCTTCTGCCAAGATCGTCACCGACAAATTCACTGGCCGTAGCAAAGGTTTCGGTTTTGTGGAAATGCCGAACGACGAACAAGCGCAAGCTGCTATCACTGCCTTGAATGGTACTGCCGTAGACGGCCGCAACGTGGTCGTTAACGAAAGTCGTCCTAAGCCAGAAGGTGGTGGCGGCGGTGGTTACAAAAAGCGCAGCTTTGGTGGCGGCGGCGGCGGCGGTTACCGTGGTGGTAACGGCGGTGGCGGTGGTTACCGTGGCGGAAACGGCGGTGGTTACAACCGTGAGAGTTTCAACAACGGCGATTTTTAATGCCAGCGGTTTTATACCGCTCTTCATTCAATAAAAGCTGCAGTCCGGTCTCCAAAAGACCGGACTTTTTTTTGTTACCTTCGCATCACAATGACAGAGAAGATCCTGATCCTTGATTTTGGATCACAATACACCCAATTGATTGCCCGGGCGGTACGTGAGCTGAATGTTTACTGCGAAATAATCCCCTTTAACAAACCAATCTCTTTCGACAAAAATTTAAAGGGGGTCATCTTATCGGGTTCTCCCTTTTCGGTCAATGAAGAGAAAGCGCCTGAACTTGATATTGCCGCCCTTATTGAAAAAGTACCGGTATTGGGAATCTGCTACGGCGCCCAGTTAACGGCCAAGTTTTTTGGAGGACTGGTAGCCAAAAGTG
>JBIIHS010000080.1:0-7421 GCA_044235515.1 Chitinophagaceae bacterium
TACAACGCAACGATATTGATTTCCGGTTAATGGAACGGTAACCCCGCTTAGGGTAAGGGTGGCCGTATTGGCACCGGAGTAAATACCTCCATTGCTAATATTTACAAACCCTGCGCCCGTATTGATCTGCCATTGGTAGCTAATACCCGTTCCACTGGCACTAACTGCAAAATTGATAGTGCTTCCGGTACAAATCGTTTGTGAGACCGGTGAAGAACTGATCTGGGGCAAGGTATTGACGGTAAGCAATGCGGTATTAGTAGTAGCAGGCGTTGTACAGACTGCATTGGAGACCAAGCAGCGATATTGGTAATTATTCATAGCGGGAGTAGCCGCTGAGATAGATAATACCGCCGTGGTAGCACCCGAGTAAACACCTCCATTGGTAATGTTGACAAAACCAGCTCCGGTATTGACCTGCCACTGATAAATAAGATTAGGACCGCTGGCCGCAGTGGTAAAACTAACAGCTGCACCATCGCACACAACTTGTGCAAGCGGTTGCGTTGTAATGCTGGCAGGTATTACAACGGTAAGGGTAGCAGCTTGCGAAGTAGCCGTACCCGGCGTACAGGTTCCATTGACCACACAACGATACTGATATCCGTTCATGGAAGTGTTCGTATTGGCAACGCTGTATTGTGCTGCATTAGCACCACTGATCGCTGACCAACTCGTACCTCCATTGGTACTTTGCTGCCATTGATACACCAGAGAAGCTCCCGCCGCCGTTACTTGAAAAGTAGCCGTACTTCCGGCACAAACAGAAATATCTTGTGGAGAAGCGGTAACAGCTGTTACGCCGCTTACGCTCAGTAAAGCCGAATTGGTAGTAGCCGTAGCACCGCAGCTATTGGTAAGCAAACAGCGATAGAGATTACCGGAGAGCGATACCGTGGTACTGGCAATTGAATAAGTGGCACTGGTGGCACCACTAATGGCAGTATAACTGGTCCCTCCATTAGTGCTTACCTGCCACTGATAAGTAACACCGGTTGCACTCACACTGAAACTGGCCGGTGAGCCGGTGCAAACTGATTGAGGTTGTGGCTGCGCGGTAATTACGGGAGCCGGCCCAGTCGTAATAGTATAGGTCAGCTGACGGGTTTGCGTAGTAGCACCGGTTGCTGTGCCCTGTACGGTGATTGGATAGGTTCCGGGTGCCAGGGTATTGGTTCCATTTAAAATGACAATGGTCGTACTACCAGGTGTCAACGGATTGGTAGTAAAGCTAACGGTAGTACCTGCCGGATTACCAGTGGCACTTAGCGTAATGGGATTCGAAAATCCGCCCGTTGCAGCCGTACCCAATGTGATCGTCATATTCTGTGGTGCAGGACAATCCACAACGGCCGGCGCCGGACTATTAAAACTAAAACCAGAGGGCAGCGGAACCGTAGTGGTCCAGACGCCTCTTCCGTAAGTAGAAGCCACGATGGTCCTGTCGCTGCTGCGATACTTCATCATCGTTACCCGTACATTGGGCATAGAGGGCGAAGCTTCCCAAATAGTGCTGGTACCATTGTACTGCTCTGTCTCCCAAACACCGGTCTCCGTAGCAATAAAGGCCTTGGCATCGGTATCGGGATGAAAGAGTGCCCAACGAACGGGCATGTTCGGCAAATTGGTACCACCCGCATCATCCAGTGCGCTCCAGCTACCCCCACCATTTAAGGTTACCCAAACATTTTGGACAGAGTAGTTAGAGTAAACGACCATCAATGCATTATCAGACGATCCGGTCGTAACACAGCTTACATAACCACCCGGAGCACCAGGCGGTGTAATCTCTGTAGCAGAAGGAGTGGCTGTATTGGCCTGATCGACGCGTATCACTTTACCATTACCGGTACCAAAATATACGCGATGGGCTGTGTAAGGAGAAACATGAATGGCCGAAGGACGCTGGCCGGCAAATTCAGCGATGTTTACAATATTGGTATCAGCGGTAGCAGCACTGCCGGCCGTCTGGGGATTGTTCCACCGTAAGAAATTACCGGTTCCACTACAGGCATAAATAATATTGGCCGCATTATCGTAATCCCAAGGATTGATAAAACGTCCTGTATTACTATTAAGATTAATAGAACTCCAGTTGGCTCCATTATTGATACTTCTTCTGTAGTTATTGTATACATAAGAGCCAAACTGATAAGTAGGTTGATCTTGGTCAATGGCTACAAAGGCACCATCACCTCCGGTTACCTCCACAGAATTTCCTAAACCGGGAGAGCTTAGTTGATGAACTCCATTATCCTGTGCACCGGCCAAGAAATAATTGGGTTGCGTTGGGTGAAGCGCCACGGAATAAAATTGCTTTACACGAAAACCGGTATTACGGTCACGAATGGTAGTTCCTTTATCGGAAGAATAATGCACGCCCCCATCACAACCAAAGATGAGCTTGTTTCCTCCATCCCACCATTGAATATCGTGCTGATCGGCATGCACATATTGTCCGCTTGTTCCTACCCAAGCCGAAATACGCTGCCAGGTATCGCCACCATCTACTGTACGGGCGCAATCGATGGCACCGATGATACATTCATTGGGGTTGGCGGGGTTAATACGAACCGACAGATCGTACCATGCTTGTCCGTTGGCAAAAGGACCTCCCGAAGCGGTATTAGGAGGGGCACCTGGAGTAGCGGCCCAGTTATCTCCTCCATCGGTACTCTTGAATATTTGTGTTACCTGATTAGATCCGTTGGCCGGCATAGCATATAGCACATTGCCACTAACGGCGATCTCGGCGCGATTATTAAACACAGCAAAGGGCACCGTGGGCGAATTCCAACCCGATCCGCTACTAACGGTGGCGGGATTATCGGTGTAGCGATAGCTCTGAGCAGAACTGATGCCGGTTACAATATGAAGACGAGACAAGGTAGCGGTGCTGGTGATCTCCATATCGCATATGGCGGTAGAGGCCGCCGTGGAAGGCGTTATATTGGTCCAACTGGAACCTCCATTGGTAGAACGAAAGAGTCCGGTACGTGTTGCTAAATAAACATTACCCAAATAATCACAAAGTATACGAGTGCCAAAATTATAACCCGATGTGCTGGACAAGAACGTCCAGGTCGATCCGCCATCGGTACTCTTGAATACGCCTACTCCTTGCGCTGCATCGGCATTATAATAAGATTCGCCGGTACATAAATACATGGTTTGCTGAAACCCCGGACGAGGATCTTGACAAATTGCCGCAATAGAAAGATTCGATAAAAAATCATTTATGGGTGTCCAGACAGCCGGACTGGCCGTAATGTCGGTTGTCTTCCATAATCCACCTGAAACACTTCCTGCAAAAACTGTTTTTTTATTGGGATCGAGCGAATCGATCATCAAAGCCCTGACGCGACCGGCCGTGATCCCGTTATTGGCGCGGGTATTACCGTTGCTGACTCCTACCACATCGGCATTGGGTCCGCGCTCTTCCCAGCTTAGCGCACTCAGTCGCAACAGTCTTGATGTTTCCTTTGCGGTTTCTGTGCTTAGCTTGGCCTCCAGTAATTTTTCCCAGGGAACACGACCCGTGGTAAGATCGCGGGTCATTTCGATCTCTTGCTGAATGGCTTCTTCGGGTCCATCATACTCCCCTTCTTTCTCTTCTTGGTGAGAAGACTGTTGTTGGCACGAAAAGAAAAAAGCAGAAAGGAACAAAAAGGCAAGAACATAGAGGCGACGGAGACTGGTAATACGTTGCATAGCAGGTAGGGGTTAAACGTTACCGAAAATAAGCAAATAGGGAATGCCACGCTGCTAGCAGCCGAATAAAAAATAACTCCTGTGGACTCGTAGTTATACTAGCGAGCAGCGATCATGGAGATCTCTACATTGACGAATTTGGGCAAGGCCGAGACTTGAACGGTCTCCCGAGCGGGAAAATCAGCTACAAAAAAACTACCGTACACCTCATTGACCTGTGCGAACTGATTCATATCGGTCAAAAAGATCGTGGTTTTGATCACATGACTGAAATTCATTCCGGCGGCATCCAAGATAGCCTGCAAATTCAACATCACCTGACGCGTTTCGGTAGCAATGTCTTGATTGTTGAGCTGACCGGTAGCGGGGTCAATACCAATCTGACCGGAGATGAACAATTCGTCTCCTTTTAAGATGGCTTGATTATAGGGTCCGATGGGGGCAGGAGCTTTTGTGGTATTGATAATGGTCTTTGGCATAGAAAAATGTTTAAGAATGATCTAAAAGATGATTTTGGATGGATGATGGAGATGACTTTTGGGTCTGATTCTTTGTAATGATGAACGATTTGATAGGCGAATTTAGGTTTATACGCTTTCTTTGCAAAAAAGCCGCCATGACCGTTGTCGTTATCGCTACTCCCGAACAGCAACAAGAGCTGCTCTTTCCCTTAAAAAACCACGAGGGAGATGGGGCCTTATCGGTCGTGTGGCTAAACGAACCCGCTTCTGTGGAGGGAGCCGAAGCCTGTATCAACCTTCGGGCAGAGGAATGCTGGTTAGATCAAGCCCTACCTGATCAACTTCCACCCCTGGTCATAATTAATGCGGTAACCACCGACCGTTCTGATTGGCCGGAGCATTTTATCCGCATCAATGGCTGGCCAGGCTTCTTAAAAGGAACCACACTCGAAGCTGCCGGTGGCACCGCGCACCAACAACAGGCCGCTGAAAATCTGATGATGCAATTCGGACGCCAATTGGAATGGGTCAGCGATCAGCCAGGATTTATCGGTGCCCGGGTGGTAAGCTCCATAATCAATGAAGCCTATTTGACCTTACAAGAAAAAGTAAGCAGTAAAGAAGATATTGATACGGCCATGAGGCTGGGCACCAATTACCCGATGGGGCCCTTTGCCTGGGCAAAAGCCATTGGCATCAAAAAAATATATACCCTGTTGAAAAAATTAGCGGGCGAGCAATCGCGCTACAAACCAGCAGCCCTTTTACAAGAGGAGGCCGAACGCTAATGGCCACCTTGCTCCATATCGACACGGCACTCACGATGGCTTCGATAGCGCTTTCTACCGACGATAGATGCCTGGAGGCCAGTTCGAATGCGGTTCAAAACGACCAGGCCGCCTGGTTACATACTGCGATCGATGACTTATTGAAAAATAATAACACCGACATCGCCGATCTCGATGCCATTGCTGTTACAATCGGACCCGGGTCCTATACGGGGCTTCGCATTGGACTCTCTACAGCCAAAGGGCTTTGTTATGCCCTGCAAAAACCCCTGTTGACCCTTTCGAGCTTGCAATTGATCGCTTCGGTAGTTCAAGCCGATGCGGGACAGCTGATCTGTCCGATGATCGACGCCAGAAGAATGGAAGTGTATTACGCACTATACGATCAAACCCTTAGTGAGATCAAAAGCCCTGCTGCCTTGGTGCTGGACGAGAAGAGTTTTTTGAGCGAATTGAAGGCAAATCAGATTATTTTCTGCGGTAATGCCACCGAGAAATTTAAACCGATATGCCATCATCCCCATGCCGTTTTTTGCGGACTCGTGGCCGGAGCAAAAGACATGGCGAGTCTTGCCTTTAAAAAATTTGTTAAAAAAGAGTTTGCTGACCTGGCCTACTGCGAGCCTTTATACGTAAAAGAGTTTCAGCAACGCAAGTAAAATATAATTTTTTCGTCATATGTGTTTACGGATATAGTTTGAACAACTTTATCAGGTAAATTTGCA
The DNA here is from genome assembly GCA_044235515.1 of Chitinophagaceae bacterium. Lineage (GTDB taxonomy): Bacteria > Bacteroidota > Bacteroidia > Chitinophagales > Chitinophagaceae > JJ008. The sequence goes on from JBIIHS010000080.1 coordinate 5,686, forward strand.
CCCATGATGAGTAATTATTCGCTTACACTATCTTATCCTGAACATAAAGAAGGGACCATAAAGCTTGATCTGCTTGAACTAAAAAAGGCCGCTGTTATTTTACGCGCCCTTAACCATAAGCTTCGTCAACAAATGATCCGGTTGATCGATGAACATAAAAAAATCACCGTTACCGAGCTCTATATCAAACTAAGACTTGAACAATCAGTTGCCTCGCAGCACTTGTCGATCTTGCGCAAGGCCGGTTTCGTAAAAACCTCTCGCGAAGGCAAGTATATCTACTATTCTATCAATCCGGATCGATTGAATGAGGTAATGCGCTACACATCGCAGTTGCTAACGCATCAGTAAACAACCGATAGTTAATAGGCTATTCTCCTGTAAATAGTCCGTAGGAAGGTTTCCAGCTATGTCTCCAACGACGATGGCTCCATAAATAATTGGCCGGATCGGCCAGGACCACTCTTTCTACTTCGCATTTATATAAATAGGTAAGCTGCTCAGCCGTGTAGTTTTTAGGATGCTCACAAATTAAACGAGTACTAAAACGATAATGCCCCCGGCTAGTGCGTTCCATCTGAAACATGACCATGGCGGCATCATACTGAATAGCTCCTTTGGCAGGCCCTGTATAAAAAGGGGCGGGCTTTGAAAAAAAAGGCACCCAAAGTGCTTTATCAGGCTTACCTGGATTTTGATCGGCTCCCAGGGCCAGTACCGAAGGTTTGGAAAAGATGAGTTCGCGCTTATCGATAAACTCATCGGTCGATACGGCGATCCCACCCAGTCGGGTGCGTTGCCATAGATAAAGTTGATCGATCACTTTATTGGCAATAGGACGGTAGACAAAATAAAAAGGATGGGGTAAGGCCACCGGTAGGGTCAGATTAATATATTCCCAATTGAATTGATGGGCCACCATTAATTGTACTGACCTTCCTTCGGATAATAAGCGCTCGACCACACTGAGGTCGAGGGTCACTCTTTTAAGTGCTTGCTTATTGGATAAGGACAGCATCTTGATCGATTCCAAAAAAGTATCGGTAAAGCGTAGGTAGAAATCACGAGCGATCCTATTTATCTCTTTATCGCTGCGGGTAGGAAAGGCGATAGCAAGATTTTGTAAGACGACTTGCTTACGGTATCCAATGACATAAAAAAGAAAACGGGCTACTATCCAACTAAGGGCATGAAAAAAAGCAAAGGGCATTAGCGAAAGAGCCCAGAGTTTGACACGGATAACAGGGAACATGGGGCAAAGGTACTTCTGAATGGGTTGTTTAGAGTACGATGTTTTGAACTAATGGACTCTTTTGCGGATAATCTGTGTTATAGTGGAGTCCCCGGCTTTCTTTTCGGAAATGGGCCCCCTTAACGATCAAATATCCTACCGTGATCATATTGCGCAGCTCGAGTAGTTGCGGAGAAAGGGTGCTACTTTGGTACAACTGTTCCGTCTCCTCCCAAAGCAGATCGAGTCTGCTAAGAGCGCGTTGCAAACGCACATCGTTACGAACGATACCGACATAATCACTCATCAACAATTGTAACTCCTTTAAACTTTGTGTGATCAAGATCATTTCATTAGGATCGGTAGTGCCACTGGCATTCCAGTCGGGAATATCAGCAGGATCTGTGATTGTATCGATGAGTTCGGTAGCCTTTTCAAAACAACGATGAGCAAATACCATGGCCTCAAGCAGGGAGTTACTGGCCAACCGATTGGCTCCATGCAG
>JBIIHS010000081.1:0-7312 GCA_044235515.1 Chitinophagaceae bacterium
AATCGTAAAAAAAGCAAAAAGGATTTTGGTCATTGAAAGGTTACTCAGCCGTTGTTAAGTTTGCTCTTAAAATTATATTTTATGCATCTCAAACTCTTTTTTATCGGTTTCGCTTTAATAGCATTTCTCATCTCTTGCGACAAAGATGAAACACCTCAAGCATTTTCTTCAGTTAATGTGATTCATGCATCTCCCGATGCTCCGGGCGTTGATTTATTGGTTGATAATCTTAAAGTAAGCACAACGGCCCTGAACTTCCCCGATGCTACTGGGTATTTAAAAGTTGTTTCCGGAACTCGAAATATTAAAGTAAATGCAACTGGCACAAGTAATTCGGTTATTAACGCAGACCTGACTTTTATAGGTGATAAGTATTATTCAGTGTTTGCGTACAACCGATTGGCTTCCATTGCTGCTTTTATGGTTGAAGATAACCTTACTGTCCCTGCATCTGGCCAGGCACATATTAGGTTTTTTCACCTTTCTCCTAATGCCCCAACCGTGACCGTTGGCACTGTTTCGGGAACGACCTTTACTCCGGTATTTTCTAGCCGTAGTTTTGAGACACAAGCTACTGCCAGCGCCAATCAAAATTTTACTCCTGTTTCAGCGGGTACCTACACCTTTGATGTGCAAGCGAATGGTGCCTCCGTACTCTCGCTTCCGAATATTGTGCTTCAGGCGGGTAAAATCTATACTGTTTTTGCGAAAGGTCTAGTGGGTGGCACGGGATCTCAGACGCTCGGTGCTCAAATTGTGACACATAATTAACAACTGTGCAGAACTGATTTGCTATCTATCGTAGGATAAAGTTATAAGATCCTGGCAAATCGAGTTAGATAATCGTCCTATCCCCGGTACTAAACAGGACTCTTCGGGATTTACTTGAATTGTTGCGATATTTTATTTCAGGCAGGAAAATCTTTACTGGGTTTATTACTGATCGTTCTCAGTTAGTTGTTCAAAAAGAGCTTCTAACTTTTTATTTTCCCTTATTTCATAGGGGGTACGCGATATGATCTTTCGCATATTTTCCTTTCGATCTTTGGTAAGCGGGTGCGAGCTGAGGATCTCAGGCAGAGACTGGTCTTCAGCTGTTTCTAATGCTTCAAATAGCTTTACCATGCCGGTGGGGTCTATCTCGTTTTTCATTAAGATAGTTAATCCTTTTTCATCTGCTTCCCGCTCAAAGCTTCGGGAATACGATAGAAACTGAAGTTCTTGTGCATTTTCTGTCATAACGCCAACGATCCCATTATTATCGTTGAACACTAAAGAAAACAGTAAGTAGCCCGCCAAACTTCGGCATAGCATTTTAGTGGAGTGTCTTAAATTGATATGCGAAACCTCATGGGCCAGTAACCCTACGAGCTGATCGGGGCTCTCCATATTTTTTAAGATTCCGGTAAAGATCACAATTTGCCCATTGGGAAGTGCAAAGGCATTGATCTCATCTGATTCGACTACGTTAATTTGTATGGGTTTACTATTGCCCAGATCGAGTTCTGCTGCAAATTCATTCAGGTATTTTGTTTTGGTTGAGTCAATAGTATGCTCGTCCAGGAATGTTTCCAGAAAAGCGTCGCCAATATAACTGTCTACGCTTTCGGGTAATAGAGCTACCGACTTTTCAGCGATGTAAGGCAATACGAAAAAGTAGCCAGCTGCTAAAAGGGATAGTATACAGATCGTAAAGATCGAGATTTTCGCCATTCCCAATTTTGAGGCGAGCGAGTAATGCTGTATGCGACCGTTATTTCGGATAATTGAGAATAGCGTTTTTGAAAAGAAAGGGTCACTTATGGCAATCAGTGTTCCGGGGCATTTGCTGTTTCTGATGATGAGCGTATCGCCCGTTTCCTCAAAACGTGAATCTGTCAATTCCCATCGACTAACGATACCCTCTGTTGTAAGTAAAATGAGTGCGGTGCCCGATTTATCAATCGATAATGTGAGTGTGGTTGGCACCACCGATAAACCGTTATAATAGGTTGCGCTCGTAGCACTCTTCATGTCTCAGGGGTATCTGTTATTCCACGGAAACGATCAGTCTACGGCATAGTCGATCTTAATGGTAATGGAAGCCGTTTTTACACGCGAGGTGGTATTAAATACGCCCCCATAGCTAAACTCTTCGTCGCTATTCTTACCCGTTATTTGAAAAATCCCCATGGACGCATTTTTTATGTCGCCCAAGCCGCTTCCGGAGTTTTTGGCGATTGTTTCTGCCCTGAGCTTGGCGTCGGCACTGGCTTTTGCCAAAAGGTCGATCTTCAATTCAGAGAGTTTCGAAAAATAATAGGAGGGGCTAGAGGAGTTAAATTCAATGCCTTGTTCAATTAGCTCTGTAACTTCCCGCGATGTTTTCTCAACTTTTTCCATGTCCTTGGAGTCGATGGTAACATTTTGTGTCAGTTTATAACCCGTGAATATATTCGTTGTAACATTTCGTTCAGGGTAGTAGCGACTTTCGTATTCTTTCTCTATTGAAACAGCCGAAAAAATGATCTCGTTAGTATTGATTCCCTTGGCCGTAAAATAATTCTTTAGGTTCTTCTCATCTTGTTTTAACAACGAATACGCTTCTTTTAGGTCCAGCGTTTTTCGACTGTAAGACCCTGTCCAAATGATCTGGTCGCTTTCAAAGTCTTTCTCAGCTAAACCGGTAACAGTAATGGTCTCGTTCTGCTTGAATTTATATTTGTAGGCATTGGCTAAAATAAAAACTGATAGTAATATCGTAAGGCCTAACCCTATCGCCTTGAATACGTTGTTCATAAAGCTCTTTTTGTAAAATTAATTCAATTTTTGAATTCGAAATTGCGAGGGCTTTTCACGCCCTTTATCGCTGTTTTCGAAGCAGTTCTTTGATGCTGAAATGAAGGGAAATTTATATTGTTCCCATTCTTGTTCAGCAAGTTAGCCAGGCATCAGGTAGCGCTCCTTGATGATACTCATGTGGTGTAATGCATGGCCGTAGATAATATAACAAAGTGCCTTTACGCTGATCAGAGAGTTATTGGCCATTCCTTCTTGCTGCAGTGCCGCATTGTCAAGGCTAGCGATCAGCCGATCGGTACTTTCCCGGAGTGCCAGCCATTCTTCGCATAGATCTCGGAGAGTTCTGCTTGTGGCAGTGCCCCTCTTTGCAAATTGATTTTCATCAAAGCCGGGTAGTGATCCCGTGCCACCCCTGACGATCCAAAGTAAGCGGTAAACAAAGATTCGCTCTACATCGAGCAGGTGCTGTATCACTTGTTTTAGCGTCCACTTATCGGGCGCATAGGCAAAGGGCCCTTTTTCTTCTGGAAGGGTATTAAAAAACCCCTTGATCCTCGCTTGATACAAAGCCGGTAGAGTGGTAGCCTCTTCCCCTTCGACCAGGCCAATGTAGTATCGATAAAATTCGGCGCATTCTTCGGTTGTGGGTCTGCTCATGGGTGTAAAATTAAGATTCGGGCAAATAAAAGTGGGGAGTGGCTAAAATTCGTCTATTTTGCGCGGCGGGGTGATTGTTGCCCTCTTTAACACCTGCTTATCCGTTTTTAAAATATGAACACGTTTGTTAAGTCTATTATTGCTCCTCTTTTCAAGCTTGGCTTTTCTGCTTATCATTCTACTATTGCTTCGTTTGTTTTTTCACTGCTTCGATCATTCAGAAAGTATCTAACCATTTTTGTGCTCTTGGCCATCCTGGCCGGTATTGTAATGGGTCATGTTAAGCCGGCTACTGCGGTTGCTATGAAGCCGTTGGGTGACTACTTTATCAATATTGTCAAGCTCTTTATTAACCCGATAATTGTCGTGACGATCATTACGGGTATCTGTGGTATGGATAGCATGAAGACCGTGGGAAAGATCGGTGGTAAAGCACTGCTTTATTTCGAGATCGTGACCACACTTGCTCTTGTAATCGGTGTGGCCATTGCGTACTTGGTCCAACCCGGAGCGGGCATTGATACGTCTGGTGTACAACTCGCCGATGTGTCTAAGTATCAAAACAGCAGTGAGGTCTCGATGATGTCCTTTTTCCGTGAGAATTCAACGATACAGTTTTTGATCGGATCCATCATTGTAGGCGTCCTACTGAGTCGGTCATCTAAAAAAGTCATCATTTTATTTTTTATCCAGAAAGTATCTCAATTCCTTTTCATGGCATTGGGTCTTGTGATGTTACTCTCTCCCATTGGAGCCTTCGGTGGTATGGCATTTACGATCGGGAAGTATGGGCTTGCCGCATTACTACCCTTGGGTAAGTTGATGCTCTGTGTTTATATCACGATGTTCTTATTTATCATCTTTGTTTTAGGGGGCATATTGCGCTATTATAAGATCAGTATTTGGAAATTTCTTCGGTATTTGCGCAGTGAGTTGCTCATCGTTTTGGGCACATCCTCTTCCGAAGCGGCCTTGCCGGCCATGATGAACAAGCTCGAAAAAATGGGTTGTCATCGCTCTGTGGTCGGTCTGGTTGTGCCTACCGGATACTCCTTTAATCTTGATGGAACTTCCATTTATCTGTCCATGGCCATTGTTTTTCTGGCTCAGGTATTTGATGTTCAATTGACTTGGGGTCAGATCATTACTATCATCGGGGTGCTCATGGTCACCTCAAAAGGAGCGGCGGGTGTTACGGGTAGTGGATTTATCATCTTGGCTTCTACTTTGGCAGCCGTTAAAGTAATTCCCGTGCAGGGGCTTGCCTTGCTATTGGGGGTAGATCGTTTTATGTCAGAGGCTAGGGCCATCACCAATTTTATTGGTAATGGGGTGGCAACGGTTTTTCTATCTAATCATGAATCATTGTTCGATCGTTCCTTGATGGAGCAGCGGTTCGAGGAGCGGCTGCCATAGGGCGTAGCCCTTTTTATTCATATGCAAGCTATCGGCAGTAAATATGTCGCCCCTAATATTTCCATTGTCAGTTAACATGGCCGAGTAAACGTCTAAATAGGTTGCATTCGGAACCGAGGATAAGAACATTTTTATTTTCTTGTTTCCCTCTTGTATGGCAGAAAGGTACTTTCTTCTGCTGGGGCTGGGTTTCATGGACAGGTAGATGATGGGCGTTCCGGGACGTTTTGCATGGATTATTGAAACTAACTTGCTAAAACGAAATAGTACCGTATCGGCCGTTACCTTATCGTCTCCGGCCAGATCATTTTCCCCACAGTAAATGACGATCTGTTTGGGCTGATAGCGGAAGATCACCTCATCGGCATATTGTATGAGGTGCGTAAGCGAAGAGCCTCCAAAGGCACGGTTTACGATGGTACGTCCCGGAAAATAGGCTTGTACATCTCTCCAATAGGTAAAAGAAGAGCTGCCTATGAACAAAATGGGATGTTGGGGTGGTGCTTGCAGTGAGTCGGCCCTACGGAATTGTCTGATCTCATTGATAAAGGGTTGCGTAGCCGCGGTAAGTCCAATTAGTAAAGAGCAGACAACGATTGCTAAATGCTTTTTCATGGCGTTGCTTTACCTAATTACTACTTTGTCGCTTACCAGCTTATTCCCATTGATATCACTTAGCATCACCATATAGATTCCGGCAGCAGCAGCGGGCATCTCAATGGGTAGTAGTGTGTAGGGGCCCGATACCAAGAATCGTTGTTCAAACACGCGCGCACCCTTTGAGTCAAAAATGGATACTACTCGGGTAGTGCTTCCGGATTGCCCATAGTAGTACGAAAGGGTAAATGAGCCATCGTTAGGAGAGGGGTAAATAAATAGTTTCTCCAATGCCGTGGCATTGAGGCTCACCGTAGGTGAACTGCCATTGCAAGTGAGTCCGCTTGGCCATGTTTCTGCTACGGTCACCTGGTAGCTACCTGTGTTGGCAATGGAGACAGTAACGGTATTTCCTGTAAGACCAGTTACCGGTTGGCCATTCAAGTTCCATTGAAGTGAAACGATTCCACCTGTACTCGGTGAGGGAGTCGCTGTAAGGGTTGTGCTTTGACCTGGAAGAAGCGCCGTGAGGGGCTGCGCACTTAACCCAACCGTGGGTAAGGTGCGAACGCTCAGTACGGTTGGTATTGAGGAAACAGGAGTAGGGCAGGTAGAGGTAGATACTAGGCAACGGTAGCGGTTATTATTCATGGAACTAGTAGTGGTGGTCAGCGTAAGTGAAAAAGAAGTAGCTCCGCTAATATCAGTCCAGCTTGTCCCGCCATTAGTACTAAGTTGCCATTGGTATTGGGCAGGTGGCACGCTGCTGGTGGAAATACCAAAACTAGCGGAGGAGCCTGCACAAACTTCGGCTTGTAATGGAGAGCGGGTAATGGTGGCAGGGGCATGAACGGTCAAGCTGGCTGCCGTGGAGGTGACAACTGCCCCACAGGTACCGGTTACCAAGCAGCGGTATTGGTATCCCGAAAAACCAATCAGACTATTATTGACCGACAGACTATTGGTGGTAGCTCCTCCATAGGTTGTGTTATTGGTGATATCACTAAAACCGGAACCGCTATTAAGTTGCCATTGATATCGTAGGGCAAGACCAGTAGCGGTTACGCTGAAAGTTGTTGTGGATCCTGTGCAAATGGTTTGGGAAGAGGCTTGTTGCGTAATGGTGGTGGGTGCATTGATTGTTAAGGTGGCTACGCCTGAAGTACTGCTTCCACAATTACTGGTTACAAGGCATCGATACTGTGAACCGGAAAGCGATAGGGTAGCCGCCGGTAGTGTATAGGTATTGCTGGTAGCTCCTGCTATGTTGGCCCAGGTGCCGGTCGAATTACTCCGCTGCTGCCATTGGTAGGTACCAGTCGTGGCCACTACTGTAAAGTTGGCGTTATCTCCGGCGCAAATGATAAGATCTTGTGGCGAGCTGCTGATAACGGGCGCTGCGCCTTGTGAAATGATATAAGTAAGATTTGTTGTCTGTGAAGCTACTCCAACAGCCGTTCCCGTTAAGCTGATCGTGTAGGTTCCGGCTACAAGTTGATTTGTCCCGCTTAACGTAACGGTTACACTGCTGCCCGCCGTAATTGGGTTAGAAGAATATCCAATAGTGGTTCCTGCGGGTTGACCACTTGCGCTAAGGGTAATGGCGCCACTGAATCCCCCACTGACCACAGAGCCTACTGTTATCGATAAATTAGTCGTGCTCCCACAAGCAGCGTTGGCCGGTTGGGTTGTTGAGAATGTAAAACCAGGAGGGGTTACCGAGCTCTGTCCGGTGATGGTGATGAGGAGAGAATCAGATACGGTATTATCCGTTACTGATGTGGCCTTTGCCCAAACAGTTCCATTCGCATTGGCTGTCACAAGTCCGGTGGCAGAGATCGTGGCTCCACCCGTGGCAGGA
>JBIIHS010000082.1:0-7272 GCA_044235515.1 Chitinophagaceae bacterium
CTCAGTGAGCCAGGCCATGTATTCAATACCGCTTTTTACGGTGGCGGCCTTTAATTCTCCCTTAATGACATAACTGGCAAAGATGTTACCGGTAGTGGAATCTTCCCAGCCGGGCACCACGATTGGCAGATTACGCTCTGCAGCTGCTACGATCCAACTGTCTTTGGGATCGATCTCGTAGTACTGCTTCAATTCGCCCGACAATACCACTTTGTATAAAAACTCGTGAGGGAAATATCGCTCTCCTTTTGCTTCGGCATCCTTCCACTGCTTGACAAGGTGCTTTTGTAAGCGGCGAAAAGCCTCTTCCTCGGGGATACAAGTATCCGTAACCCGGTTGTAGTGATTTTCGAGCAGGTCCCACTCCTCTTGCGGTGTCAGATCGCGGTAGTTGGGTATTCTCTTATAATGTGAATGCGCAACCAGGTTCATTACATCTTCTTCGAGATTGGCCCCGGTACAGCTGATAATATCTACCTTTCCCTGTCGAATCATTTCAGCGAGGGAGACCCCTAGCTCGGCCGTGCTCATAGCACCGGCCAGGGTGATCATCATTTTACCACCTTCGAGCAGATGTTGCTCATACCCCTTGGCGGCATCGACTAAGGCAGCGGCATTAAAATGTCTGTAATGATGTTGTACGAAGTGAGAGATCGGTCCTTTTTGCATGGAGGATGATTTTTATCCGCCTTCAGATCACAAAAGGGTGAGACATTGCGGGCGCTGCAAAGATAAAGGATCAATAAAATGCGAAATACATGCAACTTTGCTGACATGAATAAGAATTGGTTCTCTCACTGGCGCATGCTCTCTATGCTTGTTACGCTCCCGATTGTATCGATGCAGGTACTATCAGGGCAAACACAGGCTTCGCAAGCCCCCGCTGGGCAGATCGCTTTCGTACAACCTATATCGTTTCGGCAGCAAGAAGCGGAATTAGTGATATCCGGCGGATCACTGCGCGGAACTTTGTTTATCCCAAATGGTGTTAAAAGACCGCCTGTCGTTCTTATCATTGCCGGATCGGGCCCCACGGACCGAGACGGGAATAGCCCCATGCTGCCCGGAAAAAATAATTCACTGCTTCAATTAGCCGATAGTCTCGCCACACAGGGTATTGCCTCACTTCGTTACGATAAAAGAGGAGTAGCCAAAAGTCAGATCAAGGGGCTAAAAGAAGAGCAAATGGTATTCAGCGATGGAGTGGACGATGTTATTGGCTGGATCCGGTGGCTGCGACAGCAGGGCTTTCGAAAAATATTTATAGCTGGGCATAGTGAAGGCTCGTTGGTGGGTCTTATAGCCGCACAAACCGAAAAGATCAATGGGTTTATCAGTATTGCCGGAGTGGGACGACCCATCGATAAGGTATTACGAGAACAAATTGGAGCCGGTGCGGGCCCTGATTCCCTGAAAAAGCTGGCAGGCCGTTATCTCGATACGCTACTGATGGGACAACGGATTGTCAAACCGAATCCGATGCTGCTGTCTATCTTTCGCCCTTCGGTGCAGCCGTATATGATCTCTTGGCTTAGCTACGATCCACAAGTATTGATGCGATCGCTCCCCACGCGCGCCATTATTCTTCAGGGCACCTTCGACCTGCAAGTAAAAGAGACCGATGCTCACTTATTGGCCAAGGCCAATCCTAAAGCCAAACTGGTCATCATTCCCCAGATGAATCATGTCTTAAAAAAGATCGAAACTACGGGGAGTGCCGAGAATATCGCCAGTTATTCCAATCCGAACCTACCCGTCATGGCAGCTTTGGTGGAACCGATCTGTTCATTTGTGAAAGGAAAATTCAATTAATTTTGAAAGGCCTCTATACCAATTATACATTGTAAGGCATACTTTCTACTACGCTTAAACACCCTCCGAAACATAACCTTATGGCAGCGCAAGAAAAAAAATGGGGCCCCAATACCACTTTCGTACACGCAGGAGCCCATCCCGATCCATCGACCGGAGCCATTATGACACCGATCTATCAAACCTCTACCTACGTGCAAGAGGCGCCGGGCGTAAATCAGGGGTTCGAATATGCCCGCAGCCAAAACCCTACGCGCAAAGCACTTGAGGAAGCCATTGCAATGCTTGAGAACGCCAAATATGGCTTGGTCTTTAGTAGCGGGGTAGCTGCTACCGATGCCGTTATCAAACTACTACAAGTAGGCGATGAGGTGATCTGCGGAAATGATATGTACGGCGGTACGTACCGCTTGTTCACCAAGATCTTTACGAAGTTGGGTATTATATTTCATCAAGTCAACACGGCACAGATAGACGAAGTGAGAAAGAAGGTCAATACCAAGACCAGACTCATTTGGATCGAGACGCCGACCAATCCATTGATGAACATCTCTGATATTGCAGCCATTGCCTCGCTGGCCAAAGAGAAAGGAATATGGTTGGCCGTTGACAATACGTTTGCTTCTCCCGCCCTGCAACAACCCCTTTTACTGGGTGCCGATATTGTAATGCATTCCGCCACCAAGTACCTGGGTGGTCATAGCGATGTTATTCAAGGAGCACTTGCCACCAATGACGATGCCTTACGAGAGCAACTCTTTTTTATTCAGAAAAGCAGTGGGGCCGTCCCCGGACCGATGGATTGTTTTTTGGTCTTGCGCGGTATCAAGACATTGGGACTCCGCATGAAAGCACATTGCGATAATGGAGCTGTTATTGCGAAATGGCTAGCTGATCATCCTAAGGTTGAAAAAGTTTACTGGCCCGGATTCACATCACATCCCAGCCACGCCATTGCACAAAAACAAATGAAAGGATTTGGAGGAATGATCTCTTTCGAATTAAAAGACAACGATCCTGCCGCTACAAAAAAAGTATTATCGGGCACCCGACTGTTCTCGCTGGCAGAGAGCTTAGGAGGAGTGGAATCACTCATCAATCATCCGGCCACCATGACACATGCTTCGATACCACGCGAAGAGAGATTACGAAATGGCCTCTCCGATAAACTGATCCGCTTAAGCGTAGGGATCGAAGATGTTGCCGATCTGATCGACGATCTGTCGAGAGCCATTGGATAGGAGAAGAGCGTCTTAGCGATTATTGATTATTACCCAGTCACTACGATCGCTTTTCAAATTGAAGGGCCTTGACCTTCTCTTTGTCTTCTTTTTCGTTCTTGAGATCGAACATGGTTCCGAAAACCCAATCCCAGAGAGTAGAGCTTACACCAAAGCCATGGTGCTCGTTCTTATAATGATGTAAATGATGATTACGCCATAATGGTTTCATCCATTTGAATGGTGGGTTCCAGGCATGAATAGCATAATGCATAGAAGCATAGAGAAGATACCCTAGCAAAAAGCCCGGAAAGAACAATAAGGCATAGGATCCCATCATCCAGTAAAACAGACCGAACAGGGCAGAGGAGATCAATACACTGGGAAGCGGGGGCATAAAAAGTCGTTGCCGATCGCGAGGAAAATGGTGATGATTTCCGTGCATGGTGTAGACCACCTTGGTAGCAAAGGGCGTTTTCGGCATCCAATGAAAAAGAAAACGATGCGCGATATACTCAAAGAGGGTCCAGCAAAAAATTCCTAAGAAAAAGTACAAGGCCAGCGAAGACGCCCCAAAATGATATTGAGCATAGGCCAGATACGGCAAATAAATCAGGACAGGAAGATACATTCCCCAAATCACCAAGGGGTGAGCCTTGGTGAGCATTTCGAGAAAATCACTTTTAAAGAGTCGAGCCTGCCCTTTATTGTGTATTTTTTCAAATTCCATGTTGCAAAGATACTATGCAAAAAGAAAATTTTAACCTGACCGCTGTCATAACAAGCTCTTAAAATCGAGTCAACCTTGTTACCTTAGCGCCAGCGAAATCGCCGCCTATGAAATTACTCAGTTACCAACGAGACGACAGGGAACAACTAGGGGTACTTATAGATGAGTATATTTACGATGTGGAACAGCTGCACCCCGATCTGCCCAGCAGCATGAACCTGTTTTTGAATTACTGGGATGATTTTTTTCCTATCGCACAGGCCGCAGAACGGGTCATTCGCGAGGGAGGTCCGTTTGCAAAGCAGGGCATACCGGTCGGACAGGTAAATTTACTAGCCCCTGTCCCCTATCCTTCTTCTTGCCGTGATGGATATGCTTTTCGCCAACATGTGGCTGCAGCACGTAGAAACAGAAAGGTAGAGATGATACCGCAATTCGATGAGTATCCTATCTTTTATTTTACCAATCATCATAGCATTCAAGGCCCCGGACCCATTCGCTGCATGCCCGATCACTTTGAAAAACTCGATTTTGAACTAGAAGCGGCCATTGTGATCGGACGTCCAGGTCGTAATATCCGGGCCAGTGAAGCGGATCAACATATTGCCGGACTGCTGATCATGAACGATATGAGTGCAAGGACCCTTCAGATGGAAGAAATGTTATTGAACCTGGGGCCCGCCAAAGGCAAAGATTTCTCTACGGTCATTGGTCCTTGGCTGGTTACACTCGACGAATTACAATCTTTTGAGATCGCTGCCAAACCCGGGCATACCGGAAAAAACTGGAATCTCGATATGCGTTGCCAGGTCAATGGCAAACAGGTCAGTCAGGGCAATCTGGGTGACATGGACTGGACCTTTGCCGAGATCATAGAACGCGCATCCTATGGCGTTGACCTCTATCCCGGTGATGTAATTGGAAGCGGTACAGTCGGAACTGGTTGCTTCTTGGAATTAAATGGAACCGGTAAGCTACAAGATCCTAATTACACAGAACAATGGCTTCAACCCGGTGACATCGTTGAAATGACCATCGATGGCCTGGGTACTCTTACCAACACCATTGTAAAAGAAGAGACCGACTGGAGTATTTTACAGCAGAAAAAAAAGCAGCCCAGCTAATATGCAATTCGATCTGTCCCTTTTACCCACCATCGAAAAGCAGTATTATCTGCAACAGATTGTTGCGCCCAGACCTATCTGCTTTGCCTCTACCATTTCTGCCGCTGGAGAGGTAAACCTAAGCCCGTTCAGTTTCTTCAATGTCTTTTCTGCCCAACCCCCAATAGTCATTTTCTCGCCTGCCCGTCGCGTACGAGATAATACGACCAAACACACCCTCGAGAATGTGCAGCAGATCCCAGAAGTGGTCATCCACATGGTAACAGCAGATATGGTGCAGCAGCAATCTCTGGCCAGCTGTGAATTTCCGCGCAACGTGAATGAGTTTGTAAAAGCGGGCTTTACACCCGAACCGGCCACAAAAGTGCGGCCCCCGATGATCAAAGATTGCAAGGTTAAAATGGAATGCAGGGTGCAAGAGATCAAACCGCTTGGGAACGAGGGGGGGGCAGGCAACCTGGTCATCTGCGAAGTCTTGGTTATTCATATAGACGATAGTCTGCTCGACCAAGATAAAAAAATGGACCCTCGTCGGCTGCCACTCGTGGCGCGACTAGGAGGGGACTGGTACAGTGTAGTCAATGAGCAAAGTCTGTTTCAGGTTGCCAAACCCAACACCCAGTTAGGTATGGGGATAGACGCCCTGCCCGTTGCAATACGCAATAGCCAGATCTTTTCTGGTAACGACCTTGGGCAATTGGCCAATTGCACCCGTATTCCCGATCTGGATCCTTCTTTTGATGATGCCCATTTAAAACAGATCATTCAATATTTTTCCATCAATCCGGAGGAAATGGAAAAGGAATTGCACCGATATGCCAAGGAGCGATTACAAAAGGGGGATGTACAGGGAGCCTGGCAGATCTTGTTGGCAAGCTAGAACAAGTTCGCTGACCAGAATATTTTTAAATAATTGATATACATTCGATTACGCGCTATTTGAACTTTAGCTCTTCTGGTGGTCATTTAGCAAAACCTATTTATCTTTGCGCGCAACGTACTAAGGGATAAATCCTTACCTTAGAAAAGCGTTTTCAAACGAACCAAATACACTGATATGAAAAAACTGTGTTTTCTGCTAGCTGCTGCGGCCCTATTTTCTATTCCTTCTTTTGCCCAAAAAGCCAGCGTTGGCTTTAGTGGAGGTATTACCATGGCTAACCAATACGGTAAAAAAGGTGGAAAGCTGATCACCGACGATCAAAAGGTCGGGTACACTGTTGGGTTAGAGATGGATGCCCCCATGTGCAAAGGTAAATTCAGTTTTCATCCCGGTATTTTCTATTCACAAAAAGGCCGGATCGAAAATGTCAGCTTCAGAGAGAAAACCTACTGGAGTCTTCGCTATGCAGAATTGCAGGCTAACTTCTTGTACAATATGCCTCACAATAAGTCGAATGTTTTCTATGTAGGAGGTGGTCCTGCTTTCGCTGTTGACCTTCCTTCTTTTGCTGAAACACGTTTGCTCAATGGCGATCCACTCTTGAGTAACGACTTTGTAAAGAGCGGAAAGCGTTCTGTCAATTTCGGCACTCTTTCTAACTCCGATTTCGTAGGACCAGACTGGGGTGTGAATCTGATGATTGGATATCGCGTTAAAAATGGCTGGTCTGTAGGATACAACTACACGGTCGGTCTTCGCAATATCAATCCCAATGCTACCGGCAGCGATGGGCTTCGCAATCACTTTATGGGATTGCGTATAGGCTATTTGGTAAAAAATAAATAATCAGGCCCGCTTTTGCGGGATACAGAAAGCCTCCTTTACGGGAGGCTTTCGCTTTGTAACCCCATGACGAACCGATAACTTTGCGCCCGAAAACCTGGTATCCATGAGTGCTCCGATCCTTTCAGAACAAGAACAGTTGCGTCGCGAAAAACTAGCCGAACTCATTATGATGGGGATCGAACCCTATCCGGCGGCCTTGTTTCCCGTAAACGCCTACTCCACGGACATTAAAGAACAATTCAGTGATGAGCAAGCCGCCCAATTCGCTGATTGCTGCGTGGCTGGTCGTATCATGAGCGTACGCGATATGGGCAAAGCGAATTTTGCCGTTATACAAGATGCCAAAGGCAGAATTCAACTGTATATAAAACGCGAAGAGATCTGCCCCGGTGACGATAAATCACTTTATGATATTGTATGGAAGAAGTTGCTCGATATAGGTGATTTCATTGGCATCAAAGGGTATGCCTTTCGTACCAAGACCGGCGAGATCACCCTACATGTAAAAGAATTTACGCTGCTGAGTAAATCGCTGCGTCCACTTCCGATCGTAAAAGAAGCCGAGGGGCACACATTCGATGCGGTAACGGATCCTGAATTCAAGTATCGCCAGCGATATGCCGACCTGATCATTAATCCATCGGTCAGAGAAACATT
>JBIIHS010000083.1:0-7222 GCA_044235515.1 Chitinophagaceae bacterium
TACGGGGACCAATCGGTAGGCCAGCCCTTCTTTGCGCAAGAAAGGTCCAAAACCAAGCTCACCGTACGGAGAGGTAAAGTAGATGGGGCGTTTCCATTTGTTGGAAGCGATGATATTTAAAATGATCAATTCGTTCTTCATTAGCCCTCTCTCCGGTAGTTCAAATCCAAAATCGGTAAAGATGTTGTCTTCGGGATTGGCTGTTCCGTTTTGCAGTACGGTGGCGCGGTCTACGGGTACTACTACCTTATTGATCGGTAGCATATTGAGGGCCTCTCCTCTGCTATTATCCATGCGCGAGGGATCGTCGCTACCCACATAATTTTTCATGACATCATAGAGGTCATAATAGGCATCTTGATCGATGCCTTCGATGGGCGTATAGGAGACATAGTTTCTGGTATTACCTTGAATTTTCTCGGGACCCCATAATACATCAAGTGAATCAGCATCGTTGATCTTGTATCGCAATTGGTTTATGTACCAATCGATGCCGAGTAAACTGTTGTTTATAACCCGCACATCGGTACGAACGCCCTCTACCTCTTGTGCATACCAGAGCGGATAGGTATCGTTATCTCCAAATGAGAATATGATGGCATTGGGCGCACAGCTTTCTAGGTAATTACGCGCAAGGTCAGGTGCGGTCGTTTTTTGACTGCGGTCATGATCGTCCCAGTTTTGGTTGGCCATTAGGGCGGGTACGGCCAAGCAACAAACCGTCGCCAGGCTAACCAGCAGGTTGTACTTCTTTCCTCCATTTGATACAAGACCAAGTAATAAACTAAGGGCTCCGCCTATGAAAGCCGTTATACCGGCTGCCGCTACGGCATTAATGACCGGACCCCAGCCATTGCTTGGAAATGAGCTCATAAAGGTTATCCAAAATGCTAAGAAGGCCGATAGTCCAATGACAGCCGTTTGGCGCACTACGTCAATTCGCTGCGCAGCGGCCTGTACAAAGGCGATTAGAGCAAGACCGATCCAAATGGCAAAGGCATAGAAAGATCCTACATAGGCATAATCTCGCTCACGAGGCTGATTACCGGGTTGATTTAGGTAAAGTACAATGGCAATCCCGGTAAAGAAGAATAATAGGAAACTAACGATCCAGTCTTTTGGTCGTTGAACCGCTTGAAAAACGAAGCCAATAACACCCAATACGAAGGGAAGTAAAAAGTAATAATTGGTCCCGGCATTAGGGCGCATACTGCTGGGTAACTTCGACTGATCGCCTAGGCGAGCATTGTCCAGAAAACTAATCCCGGTAACCCAGTTGCCGTCTCGCACATTACCCATTCCCTGGATATCATTTTGTTTGCCGGCAAAATTCCACATAAAGTAACGCCAATACATCCAGCTCATTTGATAAGAGAAGAACCAGCTAATATTGTCAGATAAACGAGGGGCATTGTAGCTTCCATCCTCTGGATTCCGAAGGCCCAACCACTCGGCGTAGAATTGGGCATGATATTGATCGTCACTTGAATCCCAGACGCGCGGAAAGAGTTGTTTGACGCGATCACTATACCTATATTCTTTTGATCTTCCTATGGGAATATATCGCTTATCGCCCTTTACATACTTCATCTCGCTTTTGATGAAGTATGCATCATCTATTAATGCGGTATAGACGCTATCCTTAATTTGTTCAAATGTCCTGCCGGCGCGAAGCTCTTCAGATTGATGAATGTTAGAGGCCTCTGTTTGGCTCTTTGCTCTTATTTTTTCTATGACACCTTCTTCTTGAATCACCAGGTCTTTAGAGGGGTCTGCTGCAAAATGAGGACCGTATACTAACGGGGCGCTTCCATATTGCTCGCGACTCAAATAATAGACCAGGTTAATAGGGTTATCGA
The DNA here is from genome assembly GCA_044235515.1 of Chitinophagaceae bacterium. GTDB lineage: Bacteria > Bacteroidota > Bacteroidia > Chitinophagales > Chitinophagaceae > JJ008. The sequence continues at coordinate 1,860 of JBIIHS010000083.1, forward strand.
CATTGTTCATGTCGATGCCAGGATTGGCATTCGATCTGATCAGTGTCGTAAAATACAAGCAATAACCCAGCATGATAAAGGCGTAGGACCATAGTGAAAGTTTGAGAATGCGCAAGCCGATGGGTTTGAAGAAAGCAATCAACAGCCCTGCAAAGATCATCAGTGCGAGAATGCCCCAAATTTTGAGTCCATCGCCAGGCACCACTATTGAGGGGGTAAGAAGTAAAAACAAAAAGGCCACTGCCCATGCGGCAAACAGGGGCCTATTAAATTGGGACTCTTTGAACTGTAATCCTACTAAGATTAGCGTAGCCAGGGCTACAAAGTAGAAAGCAAATCCATAGAAGAAAGGTTGACCTAATTGGTTGACAAAAAAGATATCAAATTCTCCGGCTGCTTTCATGGAGTATTGAATGACTCCCACTTGTACAAGTCCAGTTATGGCACAGCCGATCAGAAAGGCCAGGATGGTTCCTGCTACGCTGAACTTGAAACGACGGAAATAATAGATCATCACGATGGCCGGGATGGTCAGTAGATTCAGCAAATGCACTCCAATGGACAAACCCATCATGAAAAACAGGAATACGATCCAGCGGTCGGCACGTAACTGCAGTGAGCGATCGCCACCAGCCCGTTCATCGGCCTGCTCCCACTTGAGCATGGCCCAAAATACCAGGGCGGTAAAAAAAGAGGAAAGGGCATACACTTCGCCTTCTACCGCACTAAACCAAAAAGAATCCGAGAACGTGTACGCTAAGGCTCCCACGGCCCCTGCGGCCATAGTAGCGGCAATTTGACCTTTGCTAAGCTCTTCTCCGGCACCTGCAAATAATTTTCTTCCAAAATGGGTGATGCTCCAAAACAACAACAGAATCGTTGCGGCACTGGCCAGGGCGCTCATAAAATTTACTGCACTGGCCGTGGTCATCGGATTGTCCCCGAACAAAACAATAAAGAATCGTCCCAGCAATACGAATAGTGGCGCTCCCGGAGGGTGAGGTAATTGTAGCCCTTTTGCACTGGCAATAAACTCGCCGGTATCCCATAAACTGCCACGCGCTTCTCTGGTGAGCACATAGGTAGCCAGAGCTATCAAAAAGATGAGCCAACCGCTAAGGTTGTTCGCTTTACGAAATGTCATGATTCAGGTGATTTTGCTATAGGCAAAAATAGGGGATAGCCGGGTAAGTTTTCGTTAAATCGGCCAGGCGTACCCTTCGAGATGATTATTGGAAATAGACCCGAACGGTCTGGTAGGCAAGCTGTCCCTGCCGACTTTTTTCTGAGTAGCCCTTTAGTCCAAATAAGCCAGCTGCATTTCCTTTGTTTATGGCGATCTCCAGGTAGCCTGCGCTGTTAAAAAGAGCCAATTTATCTCCCTCGGCCACATCAGCATAGCTTTCGCTCAATTGATCAATGGTCTCGTTGCCCCTAAAGACGATCTTGAATCCTCGACCTTTTCTGTTCTCTTCAAATTGATTACGGGTAATATTGACGATCACATTTTCGAAACCGTCAATAAAAATAATTTGTCCCTCTATGTACTGTTGCTCGATCGTAGGGCGTAAGTGTTTTTTCTCCGTAATAACGATATCGGGTTTTCCAATGGAGAGAATAGGCTCTCCTTTACTCAAGCGGTCTACCACCTGCCCCATAATGCCGGTGACATGCAAGGTGGTACGAGGGCTGGTATTTTCCAGGGGGATTCCCATAACGATGTCAGGAGTTTCCTCTAGTATCATACTGAGCAGACCGTTGTCGGCACAGATAAAATACTGTTCGTGATGAAAGGCCAGTAATAATTGGTCCGGTCGGGTGCCAAACAAGTCAACCATGATCAAGTGAAAAGTATGGGGAGGAAAGTGACGGATGGCACTTCTGCACACATAGGCTGCTTGCGTATAGTTAAAAGGGGGAATGTGATGCGAGATGTCGATCAGCTGAAAGTCGCTGTTCAATTGTAACAGCTGTGCCTTGATGGCCCCAACCAAGTAGTCGGGACTCCCAATATCTGATGTTAGGGTAATCAGGGCCATGCTTATTGGATCAACTTTCCTTTTTTAAAGAAAAAACGATGGACCAGTTTATCGGTCAGCCTTGGAAAAAGTTTATTCAACCAAACGGTCCTGATGCCATTGAATGTTAGTATCAGGGTGCGCTTACGTTCTTCAATGGCTTTGACGATGTGGCCGGCACAAGTAGCGGCTGACATCATCTTTTCTTCGTCCATGGAGGTTTCTCCGTGAGCCTCTGCTTTTTCATTAAGGGCGGCTTGGCGAATATTCGAGGTAGTAAAGCCAGGGCAGACCCACATAACATTAACTCCTTTGTCGAGCATTTCGGTTCGAAGTGATTCCAGCCAACCTTGTAGTGCGAATTTACTGGCCGAATAGCCCGTACGTCCTGGCAAGCCCCGGTAGCCTGCTATCGAAGAAACGCCCACAATGATCCCTTTTTGTTTGATGATCGAATCAAGGGCATATTTGGTACAACAGAGGGCTCCATAGAAATTCACATCCATCAGTTTGCGGATCACGTCTATTTCGGCGTCTGCAAAGAGGGCGCGCATGGATATACCGGCGTTATTGATCAGGATATCGATGTTTCCGAAAGCGTGCAAGGTGCTTTCGATAAAATGGCGGCAATCGTTTTCTTTGCTTACATCGGCCACCACGGTCAATAGGGGAGCGCCGGCATTTTGAGTTTGAAGCTGGTAGAGTTTATCCTGGTTGCGGGCACAAGTCGCTACCGTGGCTCCTTTTGCCAACATGGCCTGCACCAGTGCCTTGCCGATTCCATCTGTACCTCCGGTAATGGCTACCACTTTATTGAGTAAGGACTGCTCCATATCCCAGTTTATACAAACCTACTTTAAAAAATGAAGAAAATGGGTTGATAAGTGTATCTAAAAAGTTTTGGTACAAACGAATGCGAGACTTATTTTTGCACTCCCAAAAACGAGGTTGATCTCGTAGCTCAGTTGGTAGAGCACAACACTTTTAATGTTGGGGCCCTGGGTTCGAGTCCCAGCGGGATCACAAAGAAGCCGTCTGAAAAGGCGGCTTCTTCTTTTTTATCTAGTATAGAAAGATGGGTAAAAGGATCGTTTGTCTGTAATTAGTTGGAGAACGAGGTGCTACGCTTGCGGGCGTAAGGCGATGCTCATTTTTTGCATTACCTGTTTTTCTGCCATGTCTTTTGCCAGGCAAAGCATGTTCAGAAAGGCCTTTTCGCCGGAAATGCCGTGCCCGATAATCACAGGTTTAGAAACACCCAGTACGGGGGTGCCTCCATAGTTTTCAAAGTTAAAGCGACCAAAGTACGGGGAATCAATATGCTGATGAGTGGCGATATCATAGAGGGATTCAGCCATTTTCAGCACTATATTTCCGGTATATCCATCGCAGACCATCACATTGGCCTTGCCTGTTAAGATATCTCTTCCTTCTACATTGCCAATAAAATGGATCAGCTTATTTTCTTTGAGCAGGGGATAGGTGGCCTGCGTGAGGGCATTGCCCTTGGTCTCTTCTTCTCCAACGTTTATGAGTCCTACTGTGGGCTTTTCGATGCCCAGCATTACGTTGGCATAGACAGATCCCATAATGGCAAACTGGTTTAAGTGTTCCGGCTTACAGTCTGCATTGAGTCCTACGTCGAGTAATAAGGCCGTGCCACCATCAATTTTGGGGATAATGGTGGAGATAGTGGGGCGAATGACCCCTTCGAGCGGTTTGATACTAAAATGAGTTCCTACCAACATGGCCCCCGTGTTGCCGGCACTCATAAAGGCATCTATCTTGCCTTGTGATAGCCAGCCAAAACCTACGGCAATCGATGATTGTGGTTTCTCTTTAAGCGCGCGGGTAGGGTGTTCGTGCATGCCGATTTGATCGGGGGCATGGACTATCGTAATATGTTCTAAGGAGACTTGGTCTTGTTGCAGCAGGGGCAATAAGACAGATTCAGCACCAAATAAACAAAGTGGGATCAGCGGAAACCGTTCTTGAAATGCTTTGACGCCTTTGACGGCCTGAGCGGGGGCATAGTCCCCACCCATCATATCAATTCCGATCACCATGAATTACTTGGCCTTCAGCGGAGCTTTTTCAGCCACTAGCTTTCCCTTGTAATACAGTTTACCTTCACTTACATGAGCCCGGTGACGCAGATGGGTATCTCCTGTAGTGCCATCGTTGCTAAGGGTAGCGGAAGTTGCTTTATAGTGCGTGCGGCGTTTGGCACTTCTTTGCTGGCTGTGTCGGCGTTTAGGATTTGGCATATTTCAACTTTTGCTTGTCTAAAATATTATGAAAGGTCTTTGAATTTATCGAGTCCTTTCCAGATAGGATTTTCTTTCTTCTCCGGAGAGGGATCTTCTTCTAATTTTTTAAGCAGCTCGCGCGCGGTTTTATTGCAATAGGGCCCATCCATCTTTTCGAACAGACAAGTCTTTTGCATCGGTAAACTTAGGTTGATGAATTCATAGACCCAGTCTTCGATATTCAAGTGACTTTCGCCTCGTCCGATATAATAAACGTCGGGATCCTCTTCTTGGTCGTTCATCAATTCGGGTTCCTCTACCATTTTGACCGTAATGGTGAATTCATCCCAAAGCTCCAATGGCAGATCGCTGTTACAACGATCGCAGGTGACTTCGAGCTTACCACCGATCTCAAAGGTGAGCCGCATAAAACCGTTTTGCTTTTCTAACTGCAGGTTTACTTTAGCCAGGCAATGGCGAAAATCCTGCTGTTGAAAGGCTGCAAAGAACTTATCGCTGATCTCGTAATGAAACTCGTGCAATCCGGGCTTTAACCCCACGAACGCTATGTCGTACTCCCGTCGACGGCCCATAGAGCAAGTTTTCAGCGTGCGCAAAGGTAAGGGATTTATCTGAAAATGACCTGATAGATATTTCGTTAATTTGCCAAGACCATCCTCCTCAAATGATTGATTTTGAATAAACTAAACTATATAGTCCTTCAAGATCTCCTGGCTCGGTTCTACGGCAGAATGATGAAAAGCCGGTACTGGGTCATATTGATTTTATTTGCCGTGGCTATAAAGTGGGTCGCTTTTTATCCGGAGTGGGTCGAGCGAAACTATAGTCGGGTTCTCTTTCCGTTGTTAGCGGCCTTGCAACGTTTTTTGTTGGGATGGATCCCTTTTAGTGTGGGTGATCTTTTCTATGGATTGTTGCTTTTATTGATCATTTTCAAAACCACCGGTTTGTTCCGCGATCTCTATCGTAAAAGAGTAGACAGAGGCTATCTTGTGCAAGGGGCGCAGCAAATTGTCTTTTCTTTTTTGTGTATCTACGTTTTTTTTAATCTTTTCTGGGGGCTTAACTATAGTCG
>JBIIHS010000084.1:0-7149 GCA_044235515.1 Chitinophagaceae bacterium
TCTATCTTTCGGCTTATTCTTTTTCCCCTTTGCATAGTAACGACACAGCATTTTTAATCCGCATTCTTGGCAACGTGGACTACGGGCAAGGCAAGTATATCGTCCATGTAAGATCAACCAATGATGAGCTTTATGGACAAGGGCCTCCGGAAAAAATTTTGTCAGCCATTTTTCTACTGAGAGGGGAGTGGTAGCAGTCGTGGGCACCAGCCCCAGTCGATGGCTTACCCTGAACACATGGGTATCAACAGCCATATTAGGCTGCCGATCGATCACCGAGGTAATTACATTGGCGGTCTTTCTTCCCACGCCGGGAAGTTGTACTAGTTCCTCTACCGTCATCGGTATGACACCTTCAAAATCCCGGATCAGTTTTTGTGCCAGGGCTACCAGGTGTTTTGCCTTATTGTTAGGATAAGAGATGCTTTTGATCAATTGAAAAACGGCTTCCGGAGTAGCTGTTGCCAACGAAGGAATATCCGGAAAGGCCGCAAACAAGGCAGGAGTGGTTTGATTAACTCGTTTATCGGTACACTGCGCCGATAAGACCACGGCCACCAATAATTGATAGGGATTATCGTAGAGCAACTCTGTCTCAGCTGCCGGGGCGTGCGTTAGAAAATAATCGATTACCTGCTGGTACTTCTCGTTGCGGGTCATGACCGCAAGATAGTATGCATTTTTTCTTCAGCCTTGTGCATGACAGATAAGATCACTTCGGTACGGGGCGATTCGGTGATCCTGTTTAGTCTGTCTTTGGCTGTTTTGAGAACGGCAAGTTTTTCCCGTAGGGTCCAGTCTTTTTCGAGCTGCTCCTCTACTTGCAAGCGGGTGGTAGCATCCATGTCATTGTAGAGATAAAGTAAAAGGTCTTCGGGGGTAAAATTACTCATGGAGACGATTTTTTAGCTGCCAAAGGGTAGCTACCCATAAAAAACGAAGATAGAGAGCGCTTATTGTACAGAAGGCCGAAAAAATCAGCGATCTCCGGAGGGGGTCTTGGTGCTGATCAAGAAAAGGTCTTCGTTTTCGCGCTTCATTAGGTACTTTTCACGAGCATATTTCTCGATGGTCGCCGGATTGTTCTTGAGCTGTTCAAGCTCTTTTTTCTCAGCCTCTATCTGGGTCACGTAATGTTCTTTAGTCTGCTGTAATTCACGGAGTTCGCGTTTGCGGTCCAGCTGGGTGAACAGGTCATTCTTATCCAGAAAAAGGATTACGAATAGAAACGCGGCCGAGCTAATAAAGAATTTACTTTTTATCCAGGTAGGGATCGCTTGCATGGCAGGTCAAATTCTATTTATAAAGGTAAGTAACGCCCCGAAAGCCTGATTATTTTTTTCCAAACTTGATCTTTCCCTTTGGATAAAGGGCCGAACTGCCAAGTTGCTCCTCGATTCGGATCAGTTGATTGTATTTGGCCATACGATCACTACGCGAAGCACTGCCGGTCTTGATCTGTCCGCAGTTCAGGGCCACCGCCAGATCGGCAATGGTACTGTCTTCGGTCTCTCCGCTACGATGGCTCATGATGGTATTATAGCCATTATGTTGTGCCAGGGTTACCGCATTGATCGTTTCGGTAAGGGTGCCGATCTGGTTAACCTTTACCAGCAGGGCGTTGCCGATCTGCTTGTCAATACCTTGTTGTAAGCGCGTTACATTGGTTACAAAAAGATCGTCGCCTACCAGCTGGCAGCGATCTCCCAGGGTTTGCGTCAGCAGTTTCCATCCGTTCCAATCGTCCTCTGCCATCCCGTCTTCGATGCTGCAGATAGGATATTTTTTTACCCAGTTATCCCAGTACTTGACCAGTTGCTCGCTACTCATTTCTTTGCCACTGCTCTTATGGAACACATATTTTTTCTTTTTGCTATCCCATAGCTCACTGTTAGCGGCATCCATTGCGATCATGATCTGTGATCCCGCTTTATAACCTGCGGCATCAATGGCGGTAAGCACCATCTCAATGGCCTCTTCGTTACTTTGAATATTGGGGGCAAAGCCGCCTTCGTCTCCTACGTTAGTACTGTAGCCCTTTTTCTTGAGTACATTTTTGAGGGCATGAAAGATCTCCACACCCCAGCGAAGCCCTTCACTAAAATTGGGGGCCCCTACGGGCATTACCATAAACTCCTGAAAGTCGATCTTATTATCGGCGTGCGCTCCTCCGTTGAGAATATTCATCATAGGCATGGGCAGCACCTTGGCATTGGTGCCTCCTATGTAGCGAAAGAGCGGCAGGGCGGCTTCTTCGGCCGCTGCTTTAGCTGCCGCCATGCTTACGGCCAGCATCGCGTTAGCGCCGAGTTTAGATTTATTGGCAGTCCCATCTAGTTGTATCAGCATTTCATCCAAGCCCGTTTGGTCCGCTACGTCATAGCCCAGCAAAAGGGGAGCTATTTTTTTATTGACATTACCGATCGCATGCAGGACGCCTTTACCAAGATATTTTTTCTTGTCGCCGTCACGTAGCTCTACCGCCTCATGTATTCCGGTACTTGCCCCACTAGGAACAGCGGCCCTGCCTACAGCGCCCTCTTCGGTAATAATATCTACCTCTATGGTAGGGTTTCCTCTCGAATCCAAGATCTGGCGGGCAAAAACTTCAGCAATGTAGCTCATGAAATAGTTGGTTTTTAAGTGATCAAGAGGACGTCAGGTGTCGGAAGATTTCTTCCAAGCTCATGTCCTTGCGCGGCAAAGATACTTTTTTGTGCAGTTCGCTCAGTAAGCTATCCGCAACGATCTTCCCTCGATGTATGAGTATCACCCGATCGCAAATGGCTTCGGCCTCTTGTAAAATATGCGTAGAAAAAAGTACGGTTTTGTTGGCTCCGATCGTTTTGATCAGCTCACGGATCTCGACCAATTGGTTAGGATCAAGTCCCGAGGTAGGCTCATCCAAGATCAATACCTCCGGATCGTGCACCAGGGCAGCGGCCAACCCAACGCGTTGCTTGTATCCTTTCGAAAGAGCCGCGATCTGCTTATGCGCCTCTGGCAGCAAACCGGTACGCTGAATGATGTTATCTACTGCCTTTTCGGCCTGAGGAACTTGTTGTAGCGATGCCATAAACAACAAGTATTCCCGCACGAACATATCATAGTAAAGGGCATTGAGCTCGGTCAGATAACCGATCTTCTTGCGCGCGGCTATTGGATCTTGGATCACGTCTACTCCGCCGACTCGTACCGATCCCTGGTCCGGGGCAAGATAGCCTGTAAGGATCTTCATGGTCGTTGACTTGCCGGCTCCGTTAGGCCCCAGAAATCCAACGATCTCTCCGCGGGGTATGGAGAAGGAGATCGCGTCAACGGCCCGCTGGCTTCCGTATTGCTTTACCAGTTGGCTAACTTCTATAGACATAGCTCAAAGGTAACTCACAGATCGTCAAATTCATAAAGTGGATCCAGCGCAGTGCCAGCCGGAATTTCATATACGGGTTTGATCAACCCATCTTTGAGTCCGTATACCCATCCATGTAAGTCTGGGCTTTTACTGTTTTTCCAGGCCTTTTGTACGATAGAGGTCTTGGCAAGATTCATCACTTGCTCCTGTACATTAAGCTCGACCATTCTGTTGATACGGTCATCTTCGTCTTTGATTTGATCTACTTCTTCTTGATGAAAGCGATAGACATCTTTGATATTGCGTAACCACTTGTTGATGATGCCAAAATTGTGGTTGGTCATAGACGCTTTGACACCACCACATCCATAATGACCGCAAACGATAATATGTTTAATTTTTAGATGATTGACAGCATAGTCAAGTACCGTCAACAGGTTCAGGTCGGTGTGGACCACCATGTTTGCCACATTACGGTGTACAAAAATTTCGCCCGGTTTTGTACCGGTAATTTCGTTGGCCGGAACGCGGCTGTCGCTACAACCGATCCATAGAAATTCCGGGGTTTGCAAGTCGGCAAGACGTTTAAAAAAATGGGGGTCTTCCAGTAATTTCTCAGTGGCCCAGGCCTTGTTCTCCAGTAATAGTTTGTCGTATGATTTCATAGTAAAACTGTTGATTTATGGCGTTGATACAAAGGATTTACTTTGATGTTCTTTGATCTCAACGATAATATTTTTTAGCAGGGCATTTTTTTGAAAGTCCTCGATCACCTCTAATATATCATGATCTACAAACTCTGCTTTTGAGATATCGATTATAACAAATGCATCTTCCTCAATTTTTCCCAGCGCTCTTTTCAGGATGGGTTTATTCAGGAACGAAACATGTGATCGCAGCCGTATCAAGTAATTGTTTTTATCCTTTACAACCAGTACAGCGCTCTTAAAATTCGTACGAAGGATAAAGATCATACCGATCCCGATTCCGATCACAACGCCCTTAAGCAGATCGGTCATCAAGATGGCGATAATCGTAATCACCAGCGGGGCAAATTGGTCCCATCCTTTCTTATAGTAGCTGATAAATAAGGCTGGTTTGGCCAGCTTATATCCTGTAAAGACCAAGATAGCGGCTAGGGCTGCTTTGGGGACCTGGTTCAAAAGGTTCGGGATCAGGGCCACGCAGAGCAAAAGAAGTAATCCGTGAAAGATCGTAGACAATTTGGTCTTAGCTCCGGCATTCACATTGGCAGAAGATCGAACGATCACACTAGTTACGGGCAATCCGCCTAATAATCCGGATAGGATATTGCCGATACCTTGCGCCTTCAATTCGCGATTAGTAGGAGTAATTCGCTTGTAAGGATCGAGCTCATCTACCGCCTCAATGCTCAGTAGTGTTTCGAGACTCGCCACCAGGGCCAGTGTAAGGGCCACGGTCCATACTTGTTGGTTGGATATGGCTTCCCAGTCAGGCCGCGAAAAAAACGAAAAAAATTCGGTGGAGTTCGTGGCAGCGGGTAGTATGACCAAGTGTTCACCTTCTAGGGGAGGTAGGGCATGCCCGGCCAAGAACAGTTTATTGAGCACAACCGCCAAGATCACCATCAGTAAGGGGCCGGGAATAAAGCGAAGCCATCCACCACGAACGGACTGTAGTTTTTCCCAAGCGATATTTAAGATAAGAGCGGCACCACCGATCACCAGGGCCGTCTTATTAATATTGCCGAATGCATAAAAAAAGTTCGAGAAAATATTTCCTTTCCTAGGGGGGACGCCCTCATCGCTTTCAAATTGCGAATCATCTCCCAGTAAATGTGGAAATTGATTTAGTAATAAGATGAGACCAATGGCAGCCAGCATACCCTTGATCACACTATCCGGCACATAGTCTCCTATGATCCCGGCCTTAGCAAAGCCAAGTGCTAATTGAAAAATACCGGCCAAAACGACCGCGAGTAAAAAGGTTTCAAAGGAGGGAAGCATGGTCAGTGCCGCGGCAACGATAGCAGTTAAACCGGCTGCGGGGCCACTAACGCTGAGGTGAGAGCGGCTGGCCAGCCCTACGATAACGCCTCCTACTACTCCCGCAATAATGCCACTGAATAAAGGAGCATTCGAGGCCAGGGCCACCCCTAGACAAAGCGGAAGAGCCACCAGAAATACTACAATAGCGGCCGTAATATCGTTGGGCAGACTGTTGGCGTAGTCCTTGAATTTTGGAGTGTTCTTCATTCGGGGAAAATAAAGTAGTAAAGTACTAATTTTTTATTCCCCAAACTGATTTTATTAGTTAAATCGTCCTGTGGCCCAGCTCAATTGATAGCTGGCGAGTGCCAATTTTGCCTTCAGCTCTTGTAATTTTTGTAAAGCTTCCAGCCGCTTATTCTCTCTTGCATTGACCAAGAAGAGGGAACTCTCCCCAATACTAAAGCGAATTTCTTCTCCGCGTTGCAGTAGGTAGTAATTGGCATAAGCTTTTGTTTGTAAGGCCACCTGCTTGCGCAGATTGACCAACTCGTTAAAATACGCCTTGACTTTATTTTCTATCTGCGTTGATTTAAGGTCTTGCTCCCATCTGACGTAATTGATGGTCAGCTTGGTATTTTTATAGTTTCCCCGCTCAGCCGACAGGCGCAGGGGAATGCTCATCTTGAGTCCGTACTGAAAATTATTATCAAAAAGCGGAGCCTTGATCGTATTGGCAAAGCGGCTTCCTTCTTGTAGAAAATTATATTGAAGATCGGCTTGCGGTAGCAGTTGTTGAAAGCGATATCTTTTTTCGATCGATAGGGCCTGCAGTTTATAATTGTAGAGTAATAGTTCTGGATGATTCTTTCTTGCGCTTAGCAGCAAGCTGTCCAGTACGGGCAGCGGTGATGATTCAATTGCAGGTTCTCCTCCGGGCACAATGGGGCTTACCTCATCGGGAAGCAGGTAGGGGCTTTCTTCGGCCGTCCACAGAAAGACGGATAGTTCCAATTGGCTATTCCGTAGCTCCAGTTGCGCTTCTTGTTGTTGAACTTGCAGCTGCTGTAATTGGGCCAGGGCTTCTGTCGTATCAAGTGCTGGACGATCTCCCTGTCGAAAGGCCCCTCTGACAAAAGCCATTCTTTTTTCATTGATGGCCACGGCTTCGTCTAATACCTGTAAGACCTGGAAATGCTTGTACCAGCTCCAATATGATTTTTGAGCATCGAGTAACAGGTCGTTTAGCATGCGTTGCTGCTCAGCATACGAAGCCTCTCGCATCACCTTTGCCGTTTGTAAGGCAGCTCGACGTTTGTCCATCAACAGATCGCGCCCCAGCGGAACGCTAATACCAATATAGTTGCTGGTACCACTGGTTTCGCTGGTGTTGACACGGTTTCCATTGATCGTTTCTACCCCCGCCTTTACCTCTACGCCAAACCAGGTAGGTATGCTCAGTTCAGGATTATTGTATTCGTAATAAGAAGTTCCGTCAAATGTTTTTTCGGCCATTCGCTGTGAGAGAACCGGGTCAAAACTTCCCCTGGCCGCCAATAGTTTGGCTGCGGCTTGCTGTACTTGAATACCGGCCTGTTTGGCAATGGGATGAAACTGTCTTACCAATTGCATTACTTCTTGTGCCGATAAGGTTTTTTCAGCCGGATTATTACCCGTCGAAATCGTGCGGGTCTCTTTTGTTGTGATGGGCTGGGCCATAGTACTTTTTGGACCACAGATAGTACCGATGCATCCTAACGATAGCCCTATAAAAAAATTCATTGCACGCATCATGGGGCAGTTGATTTATTGGCCTTGGCATCTTGG
>JBIIHS010000085.1:0-7131 GCA_044235515.1 Chitinophagaceae bacterium
AAGGGTAGAGGCTTCTTCAAAACGGTGGGTGTAGCTTAAGAAAGCATAATTCTTAAAGCTTAGGGCTGCTTCGCCAAAATAAGCCTGTTGGCGCAATTGGTTAAGGTTGTACTCTCCTCTGGCATTACGTAGCAATCGAAGGCGGGTGCTGGGACGTGTAACGCTACTGTCCATATAGTTACCCATGAGGGCGTTCAAGTCTTTATCAGTTATCACAGCACCATTTTTGATCATGCTACCGCTTGCAGTAACGTTGTCAATGATGTTAGTGCCATAAACGGCGAACATGCGGGTCTCGTAGTCTTGATACATGGTCCCCGCCATTACACGCAGGTTAAAGTTTTTGCCTAATTGTTTGCGGGCCGTGGCTGTAATAGTATGGTTGTAGCCGACGTACTGGCGCCAGTAGTTATCGAGTGTGCCACCCGTTCCGGCAGAAAGAAAATAGGACTGCGGGTGATAGAATAGGTAACCGTTCATATCGTAGGTATCGTATCCGAAGCGACCGCTAATGGTCAGCCATTTGTACGGATTGATATTGATCCCCAGACTGTACGTTTTACGGTCTGTTTCGTCATAGGCACGATTCTTCTTAACGTTGAATAGTGGGTTGTCATATTCGCCATTTGCGGTTGTATTGGCAAAAAGATCCAATTTATCTCCGGTAGTTGGGTCTTCGAAGTTTTTGATATCGATATCACTGGGCCAGATCATCAAACTGAGCAGGTAGCTACCGGCGCTACGAAGCACCTTGTTATTTTCAGTCTTGATCCAGGCAATAGAGGGTGTGATCTCGATCTTGTCTTTCCACAACTTGGTAGTATTAGACAAACGCAGGTTATAGCGGCGGAAATCGTTGTTGGGTACAACCCCTTGCTGATCAAAGAAACTACCAGACAAGCGGAACATCGATTTTCCTACACCGAAGTCCATGCCTAAGTTATGGGTCTGTGCCGTACCGGTTTCAAAGAAAGCATCGCGATTATTGAAGCGCTGTGTAGTGGGTGCATAAGCGGGTCCAAAATATTGGAAGGTGTTAGCGCCAATTCCATTGATACCGGTAGTATAATCTTCCATGATCTGGGGCCAGCGAGTTACTTCCTGAATGCGGAAGCTGTTGTCGTACTGCACCGCCAGTTTATTGGATTTCGCTTTGCGCGTTGTAATGACAATGGCGCCTGAGCTGGCCTGGCTACCATATAGTGCCGTGGCCTCAGGTCCTTTCAATACAGTAATGGTCTCAATATCACTGGGGTTGATATCCGCAATACGATTTTGATAGTCGCTAGACCTGTTAGGGCGGTCAGAGGCCAGTCCAATACCTTGTCCACCACTGGAGGTTTCATTAATAGACTGATTATCGAGGATAACACCATCCACCACGTAAAGGGGTTGGTTACTCAATGAAAGTGAATTGAATCCGCGTAATACGACAGAAGAAGAAGATCCGGCTACACCTGATGTCTGATCGAGGGTAAGACCTGCTACCCGACCAGCCAAACTGTTAAGGAAGTTTTCGCGCTGAGTCTCCTGTACTTCGCTACCCGATACCTTTTGTACAGAGTAACCAAGTTCTCTTGGATTTCTTTTGATGTCCATGGCGGTAACGACCACCTCTCCTAGGGTTTTATCTACAATTGCCAGCGTAATGCTAAGCTGACTGGCACTACCAACCTTTATCTCGCTGGTTTCGTAGCCCACACTGGAGATTTGAATGGTCTCGCCAGTGCTTACTTTGATGGAGAATTTTCCGTTTTCATCGGTTTGGGTGATTCGGCGGGTGCCTTTGATACGGATCGTTACACCCGATAGGGCCGATTTGCTATCATCCGCAATTACGGTACCGCTTAGGGTTCTGTCTTGTGCGTACAGGTCTGAGGGAAGAGCAAGGAGAAAAAAACTGCAAGCCAGCAAGACATGGAGAAGGGTTCTCATAGCTGTTTGTTTGGTTATTGTTAATGCAAATATAAAAAATTATAGCACCCTGATGCCCAGCGCCGAAAAAGGTTCCAGCATGGGCGAATCGGGGGGTAATTCGGTGATCAAGATATCGATTTTATTGGTATCACAAACTTTAATGGGCTGAATGGTATTCACTTTTTCTGCAATACTGAGGCAAACCACTTTTCGGGAAGCCTCGATCATGGCTTTTTTCAGCTGTACGACCTCCCAGTCGTTGTCGGTAATGCCCTGTTCGGGGTCAATGGCATTGGTGCCTAAAAAGCAGATATCGGGCTTGATCTGTTTGATTTTCGCAATTGCCTCGGATCCCACCGTGATCTTTGAATTTTTGGAGATTTTATCTCCGACCAAGATCACCTCTATGTGAGGATGATGCATGTACTCCAAAATAGCCGGAATACTCCCCGAAATAAAGGTGGCTCGCAGGGAAAGAGGAAGCATGCGGGCCATTTCTACAATGGTGGTACCTCCGCTAGTGAGGACGAACATGCCATTTTCCAAAAGTGAAATAGCTTTTTTTGCAATGATCTTTTTCTTGGGTTGCGAGTAAACAGCAGCAGGCGGCAAGGACACCTCGTAAAAAGAGGAGGAGAGGGCACCACCATGAACCTTGATGACCTTGCCTTCGTCAGCCAAGTCTTGCAGATCTCGTCTGATCGTGTCTTCCGAGACATTGATCTCCGAACACAAGAGGGAGGATAAAACCTTGTTATGAAGATTGACTTTTTGCAGAATGTAGGCCTGCCTTTCTTTCTTGAGCATTCGTTAGTTTCTCGGATACAAAATACGCGAAATACCGCAACTACACGCAAAAACCCGAAGAGGACCGCCAAAAATTTGTTTTATGTATTGATAATCAGACTATTCAAAAAGCTCGGCTTTTGTTTTGGGTCGGCGACTCTCTAACCAGCGAAATTTGGGGAGTCGCATTTGTCCGGGGTCTTTTTGACCAATGGGCCAGATGGTGCCGCTAACTTCATTTCGCAAGACAATTCGTTCCAATTCTTTCTTAAGGATATAAATGTCGATGATATCACTCTTCGATTCATTGATCCCGGTATAGGCACTATCATCATCTTGTATATAATAAATGGTCTTGGCCTCACCCAAAGCCCGTACAGAGTCTAATTCTCCATTGGAGAAATAGCCATCCATTCGGATAGAACCGATCTGGTTATAAAGACCCGGCTCTTGTTGCTGGACAAGTAGGCTATTTTCAAAAACCTTTAATCTATCGGGTTTCTTATTTTTTGTCAACAATAAGATTGTATCCCCGGTAATCTGACTGCCATTCGACCAGATGATCGGGTCGGTATGAAGGCGATAAATGGAATCTGTATACGAATAAAAAAGGCTATCACAGGTGGCTTGCAGCGAGTCCGAGAAAATCCGTACATGGTGAAAAGCCTCCAGATAACGGTTGGTGGAGTCTTTGGTAGTAACGAGAGAATCTTTTTTTGTACCTGCTCTATATGCGGTATCCAGATCGCTGAGTTTTCCGGAGTAGATCGTATCGGCCGTAACATAAATGGAATCCTTCTCTTGCTCAATGATCAGCAGGGGCTTTTGGGTAGCGAGAAATCTTTCTTTCTTATTATTTCTAAACACCTCGCCGGCCAAAAGAGTAGTGCCCTGTGCCGTGTCAATTATAATAACATTACCTGCCGCCTGAGAGGTGCCACTGCTGTCGTCAAAAGCCACTCTGTCTCCAATAATGGTGGTAGCCCCATCTTTTATTACCGGGCGTTGTCCAAACTCGGCTTTTCCGGTGGTCGTAGCGTAAAAGCCGTCGGTAGTTTGTATGGTTCTTCCGGTGCTGTCTTTAATGATTGTTTTGGCAATAAAGCGATTGGTCTGCGTGCCGGTATTGTACAATAAAGAATCTGTTTTGATCTCGTAGCCGGGATCTTTCAGCAATACGTTATTCTTGAAATAAACATCTTTGAGCGCGGCGTAGTAATAGCCCTCTTTGCTGGTTAGAACAGTTTTCTTATTGACCAGTTTGCCGCCGTTCTTGTAAATTCCGATATCAGTATTTAGATCGTACTCCAGATCGGGCGTCGTTAATTGTGCTTTTCCATCCGACAGACGGACGCCGCCGTCTAGAAAGGCCAATTTTTTATCGATCTGGTAGCGAAGATGTTTGGAAAATACATTGATGCTATCGCTATCTTTTATCTGCACATTGCTCCAGGCCTCAAATAGTTTGCCGCTGTTATTCAATACACAACTATCACAGAAAAAAAGAGTTTTACCTTGTTTTAGTTTTACGCTACCTGCCAAGATCTGTAAGGTGGTGCTGTCATCTGTTTTGAGCAGGGTTAGGCGTTCGGCCCCCACAATTTCAACCCGATTGGTGTCCTGAGTTGGTGATGCTGGGGTAACGACACTAGAAGTTTGAGCCTTTAGTGCCCCACAAGAAAAAATAAGCAGGCCCAAGAAGGCTACAACGGTGCGCAATGCCTTATTTTTTCTCATGGCTCGAGTCGGGAAGGGTCATCTTTTTTGCAGGTGCGCTAAGCGGAGGATTTTTTTCTTTTTTCCCAAACACCGAAACCTGCACATATCTTTTAGGGTGAGCCCGCAAGTCGTCCATCAGGATCTCCGCGCTCAGGATGGTCTGTTGCAATTGGTCGTAAAGTTTACGGTCATTGACCAAAGCACCCAGCGTGCCCTGACCACTGTTTACAGCTTGCATGGTGGTCTTTAATGAGCTGATCAGTTGATCGAGGGAGTCCACGGTCGTCTTTAGGGGAATTGAGGCCAGTTGTTCACTGAACTTCTTTGTGTTTTGAATGGTACGCTTTATATCCTGATCAGTTTCTTTTATTGAGGCTGTAAACTTCTCGGCGTTGTACAGGGTGCGTGCCAAGGAACCATTTTCACTGTCCAATAGACTATTCAGAGAGGCACTGGCCGTACTCAGATTGGCAATGGTTTGTTTAAGATTATCTCTGTTTTCAGCATCCAGAAGCTGGTTTACACCGGCCAGGGTTTTTTTAAGAGAGTCCAACAGGCTTCTAACGCTACTAATGGTAGGGTCAAGTTGGGCCTTTACATCCCCTAAGATGCCCGTCTCGAGGCGGGTCATAATGGTGTCCCCATCTTGTAACATTTCTGCACTGTTTCCTCTTTCTATGACAATGTAGGAGGATCCAACCAAACTCGAAGAGATAAAGGCTACGGAGTTCTTCGGAATATTTACGTCGCGGGTAAGTTGAATGGTTACCACGATAGCGCTAACATCTTTATCTTTTTCTTTTTTATCATACACACTACCAATTGGGAGTCCGTTGATCTTGACCTCGTTCGATTTTTCGAGGCTTCCCAGGTCGGTAAATACGGCATAGATCTTTTTGGTTCGACTGAAAACATCTCGACCCTTCAAATAATTAAATCCTATAAAAAGTAGTGCCAGGGCCAGGATGGTCAGTGCACCTACTTTGGTTTCGTTGCTGATCTTCATTCGGGGCGATTTTTTTCTGCGTTCTCAACTTGCTGCAAAAAGTTCAGGTTACTGCTGTAGCCTTGAGGGGGTGTATCGGCACCAGCACCATTTTGACGTTGCTCGAGCCAGGCAATATAATTCTTTAAAGCTCTTACGATGCAAGCTGATAATTCTTCTTGTCCTTCGGGGCTATTGAGATATTGTTCTTCTTCGGGATTGGAGATAAAGCCTGTCTCTACCAATACGCTGGGCATGGCAGTGGCTTGCAGTACCCATATTCCGATCCCTCTTTGTCTGACATCTCGGTCAACCCGGCCTACTTTTACGAATTCATCTTGTATAAAACCGGCCAGCGTAGCACTTCTTTTAAAGTACTGCTTTGTCTTGAGTAATGAAATCGCAATAAACTCTGGCGAGTTGACATCGATATTTCCATAGTTTTTTTCAAAGTTCTCCTCGCGCAGCATGGGAGCATTTTCTAAAATGGCCAGTTCCTTGTCTTCGCTGCGGTGTGCTCCCCAGATATAGGTTTCAGTACCCTTTGCGGCACTGGGAAGGTTGGTGTAACGATACTGGGGCACCTTCTTGGTTCTTTTCTTTCGACTGGCCCCCTTTCCGGTGTAATAGGTAACCGTTTTATAGCCGATCACTTCGGCTTTACGACGCCCGCCGGCCGCATTAACGTGGATACAGAGATAGAGATCGCCTTTGTTCTCGTTAGCGAATTTGGCACGATCATGCAATGCGGGGTACGTATCGGTCTGGCGTGTAAAAAGGATATTGAGATCTGGAAATTCCTTTTTGATCAAGTCACCCAGTTTTAATGAAACCCCCAGGCAGATCTCTTTTTCGGTAGAAAACTGCCCTCTGGCTCCGGCATCTTGTCCTCCATGTCCGGGATCGATCACCACCGTATTGATCACTTTTTTAGCGCGGGGATTCGTTGTTTCGCGTACAAAGGAAGAGATGCTGATGAAGCCCGCTGCCGCAATAAAAAGAATTAATATTTTGTTGGTCATAGGGTTATAAAAAGGCAATATTCACAAATTGTTGGGTTCAGGCGGCCGCTATAGCGAGTATAAAGATTTACATTTGCCCCGCTGCATGAGCCTCGCCTACAAATTTAAGCCAAATTGCTGCTTGTTGGGAGTTATACTAACGGGTTTAATTTATACCCAGGCGTGTATAACCGCTGCGGGAGCCACCTCCTTGTATGAGTTTAGCTATTTGTTAACAGGGATTGATACAGTCCCAGCTAAAGCGAAGACGATGTCATTGCCTTCGTCAGCGCTATCGCGCCCTCAAAAGGTCGACACCCTTACAACAATGGTGAGACCTACAACGCTAGATAGTGTGCCACAGATTCAGACAGATACATTTCGTTTTAAGCGATCACGTGATACGTTGGAGGCGCCCGTCAAGTATCAGGCAGCTGATTCTGCAGTGGTTTTAGTGGCTAAAAAAAAGGTAATCCTTTACGGTAAGACCAATACGGCTTACACCGATATGACGCTATCGGCACCAAAGGTTGAGCTCGATCAGCAGACTCAAGTGGTTACAGCCGTTCGTTCGGTAGATAGTACAGGGGCCACTTTGGATGCGGCCGTTTTTAAAACGGGCGAAACGGAAATGACTAACGATACGATCTTGTATAATTTTCGCACACAGGTAGGGGTTACCAAGAAAACATACACAAAGCAAGGAGAGATGCTGGTTATCGG
>JBIIHS010000001.1:0-21982 GCA_044235515.1 Chitinophagaceae bacterium
CACAGCTGGTTAAAAACAGATGAACAAAAAAAGCTCGAAGAAAAATACACGCTGCCGCTGGTCAGACATATTGGCGATATCGCCAAAGAAGTAGGCGGCCATGGAGGAATGGATTTTATTATGGACTGGAGACTGATCGATTGCCTGCGTAACGGACTACCTTTAGACCAAGATGTATATGATGCGGCTTCGTGGAGTTCTATTGTACCGCTGAGTATACGGTCGGCAGAAAAAAAGTCAAAGACCGTAGAAATACCAGACTTTACTAGAGGAAACTGGAAACAGAACAAGCCCGTATCGCTCACGTTAGACGGAGGGGCTACCACAACCGTCCGAACCATCGAAAAGAAAAAGAACTAAGCCGCGGTTCTGTGTTGAAAGCGGCTTGCTTAAACAAAGCATTATAGATTGTCAAAAGATTTTACTTTTGATGTACTAACGTATGCGCGCCTTACCCATATTAGTGGATCCTGTTTATACCCGCCCCGCTCGGTATACAGCGTACGAACGATTTTGGCTTCGTTACATCAATGACGCAAGAGACCTTCCTTTTATCAAATTATTGACAGGTATTCATTTGACGGTAATACCGTTAGCCATTTTATTATACACCTCCTTTTTCCAGGGAGGGTTCTGGTGGGTCATATATGCGCTTTACTTCTACATTGCGCAGCTGTACTTCAAAGGACGCTTTGGCCTGATGCTGCATTGTATTTGTCATCGTAAACTATTTAAAAAAGAGGTCGGCTTTTTACAGCACTGGGTCATCTGGATCGTCTGTCCTTTTTTCGGCCATACGCCCGAAACCTATTTTGCCCACCATATGGGTATGCACCATGTAGAGAATAATATGCCAGATGATGCCAGCAGTACGCTTCGCTACCAACGAGATAGTTTGCGTGGTTTTATCCACTATGTGCTGCGCTTTCTGCTCTGGGGCTTCCGGGATACCTTTCTCTACTTTTTTAGCCGCAAGAGGAAGAAGTTTTACCTGCGATTAACGGCCGGGGAAATATCATTTTACATTCTCTGCGCCCTACTAACCTGGTACAATGGTTTTGTCACACTGTTCGTATTTATCATTCCCTTCGTATTTGCCCGTATTGTGATGATGCTTGGCAATTGGGCCCAGCATGCTTTTGTCGATCCGGATAATCCCGAGGATAATACCATTAACTGTATCAATACGCCCTACAACAAAACCTGCTGGAACGATGGCTATCACTATATCCATCACGAGCGCCCTGCCCTGCACTATACCGATATCCCCGGCGAATTCCTAAAAAGAAAAAGCGAGATGGTGCAACGAAAGATCCTAACCTTCGAAGGCATCCATTATCTGCATATTTTTTTATGGCTAATGACCAAGCGATATGACAAACTCGCCGCCCGGTTGGTCAACATTGACAATATGTTCAGCAGCGAACAAGAAGCAATCGCTATCCTACAGCAACGCACTAAAAAGTTTTCTCCTGCTGCGACCAGCACTTCGGTCACGATCAGTTCTCCGATCAAGACTACTACTCCCATCACAACCACCACTGCCCAGTAACCCCTTGTGGTTTATGCCTCTTGGCCGATCCAAAGTGCTCCACCGATCGAATCGCGCGTAGCTCCTGTAACAGAGGAAAGAACCGTATACTCTTGTCGCCAGCGAAGGACCGCCATAAAGGCCATGATCAAGGCTTCTTTATATTGTACGATCTCTAAGGTAGGCACTTCGACCTTTACGCGCAGGGCTTGCAAAGCGCTTCGTAAAGAGGCGATCAAAAATTCATTACAGGCTCCGCCCCCTGTGGCCAGCAGACGGAATTCATTGGCCGCGTTGACCGGCCGCAAGGATAATAATTGCTGCACCGAAGCAGCAATTTGCTGGACAATATGGCGAGTATAGGTGGCCAACATATCGGGTACGGACAAGCCAGAATCCTTTAGTAGTGGATAGACCATCTCGGTACCAAAATCATTGGCCAGTGATTTTGGAAAAGGCATCCCATAATAAGGCAACATCTCGAGCTTCTTTAACACCGATTCATCTACAGATCCGGAGGCGGCCAGGACACCGCCTTTATCATACTCAAGTCCTTGTAACGAAGCGATCATATTCAGCACACGATTGGCGGCGCACACATCGAAAGCCACGCAGGGTTCGGTAGCAGAAATATTGGCAATACCACCAAGGTTCAAGAAAAAGTCCGTGCCAGAAAAAAGATATTTCTCTCCGATCGGTACAATGGGGGCCCCTTGCCCCCCGAGCGCTACATCCATGGCTCGCAAATCGGTTACCACTGATAGACCCGTGAGGGCTGCCAGCGAAGCGCCATCTCCGATCTGCCCTGTCATATGCCGCGTAGGTAAATGAAAGGTGGTATGCCCATGCGAACCCACGACGGCAATTTTATAATGCAACTGATGACGGTCAATAAAGGCATTAACCTGCTCACCCAGCCACCGGCCATAGTCGGTATGCAGCAAACAGTAATCACGTGCAGCAAGTTCGGTGGCCCCACGTAACCGTTCGACCCAGGTTGCCGAATACGGAATGCATTCTGAGGCACCCAGTGTAAATTGCCACTGTCCACCCTGCTCCAAAAAACTAACTGCTACGATATCGAGCCCATCCAGCGAGCTGCCGCTCATTAATCCAATTGCGCGATATTCCATACAGCATATTTTGTAGATTTGTAAAAGTAGCTTTTCTACAGAAACGTAGCGTATGGTCATAAACCTTAGTCAATCTCATTCACTGGTCAGCAATTGGGTCAGTGAGTTACGCGACACCGCCGTGCAAAACGATCGGATGCGCTTTAGAAGAAATCTGGAACGGATTGGCGAGGTAGCAGCCTATGAGATCAGCAAGACCTTACCCTTTATTGAAAAAGAGGTGCCTACTCCCATGGGCATCGCCATCCAAAAAGTTCTCAAAGACTATCCGGTCTTAGCTACCATACTTCGAGCCGGTCTGCCATTGCACCAGGGACTGCTCAATTATTTTGACCGCTCTGATAATTCATTTATCAGCGCCTACCGAAAACATCATCCCGATGGAAGCTTTGAGATCAGCTTGCAATATGTATCTAGTCCCGAGCTAATTGGCCGCGTACTAATTATTGCTGACCCTATGCTGGCCACCGGTGCTTCGTTGGTCAAGACCATTCAGGAACTTAAGGCCGAGGGCGAACCCAGTGAGGTTCATGTGGTGGTCGCCATTGCTTGCACCACTGGCATTGAGAACCTGCTGCGACAGGCCCCTTATGTCAAGATCTGGTGCGGAGACATTGATGATGAGCTAACTGCAAAAAGCTACATTGTTCCCGGACTGGGCGATGCAGGCGACCTGGCCTTTGGACCAAAGCTGCAGAGCTAATAACTCGCTGAAATTCCGTAACTTTCCTCTCCGGCATCAAACAAATTGGGTGATCCCATACAATCCCGGTGCCCTAATTGCGTTATTGAATGTTGATGAGACAGCTCATATTGACCTTGACCCTGGCCCTTGCTATCGGATTTTCTGCCCGCTCGCAAGACCCTAATTTTTCGCAATTTTTCGCCTCTCCCCTTACCCTGAATCCGGCCCTGACCGGTAAGTTCGACGGGGCTATACGGGTAGCAGGTAATTACCGCAATCAATGGCCCACTATCGAAAACGCCTTTGTAACACAAACCGTATCGGTCGATTTTGCGCTACTTCCAAAACGGATCCCCCTTACCGATAATATGGGTGCCGGTTTATTGGCCATGAGTGATGTGGCCGGAAACGGCGTGCTGACCACTAACTATGCCGGCGCTTCTTTTTCTTACCACAAAGGAATGGATGAAGACGGTATGCACCAAGTTGGTGTTGGCTTTCAGGGGGCCTATATTAACAAACGGCTCGATGTAAGCAAACTCATCTTTGCCGATCAGCTTACCCCCCTCGGTTTTACGGGCGTTACCAACGAGATCTTCGATAATCGCCAGTTAAGCATTGGCTATTTTGACCTCAGCGCCGGATTATTGTACAGTGGCAGTACCAATGGTTATAATAATTTCTATTTCGGCGCCTCCATGTATCACTTGAATAGACCCAAAGAAAGTTTTCAAGGCGGTCAGTACATATTAAATACCCGAACTACCCTACAAGCCGGAGGACGTATACCCGTTGGAAGCTATCATTATTTTCACTTGGCTGCCATTCATAGCATGCAGGCCAATGCCACCAATACTGTACTAGGCGGAGCCTTTTCTTACAATGTAAATAGCAGCGACGAAGATCCGGTTAATATTTACCTGGGTAGCTGGTATCGACTCAAAGACGCCTTGATCCCCTATGTGGGATTGGAGTTCAAAGGATTTCGACTGGGCGCCAGCTATGATGCTAACACCTCGTTGCTAAGACCAGCTACCAATACGCGCGGGGGAATGGAGATCTCACTCATCTATATCAAACAACCCTCTGACCCCAGTCTCAAGAAGCTAAACTGCCCTAAGTTCTAATAGGCGATCATTTCGTCCAGCCGCAAAATCGTAACCCCGTGAAAGAGATCGTTATTGCTTTTCGGTCTTGGCAAGAAGCCCATGTTTTTATAAAGCGGCAACGGCTGTTACAGGAGATCCTGTGGCCAGGCATCGTGTACAGTGTGCTATTGATACTGGGGCTTTATTTTTTGGCAGGCTATTCCGGTGAAGCCGTTACCTGGATGAGCGATCAATTGGGCATCGAAAACTGGTTACAGCAAGAGCGAAACGAATGGCTTAGTTTTTTATTTGTGATGAATGGGATGATGCTGCGGCTGGTCCTGTTGATCTTTTACTTTTCGCTATTCAAATACCTTTTACTTGTAGTTGGATCACCGGCCTTTACCTACCTGAGTGAAAAGACCGAAGCCTTACTCGATGGCAAGGAACATCCGTTCAACTGGAATGAGGTAAAAGAAGATGCATGGCGCGGGATTCGATTGGCTTTGCACAATGCCGGCAAACAAACCTTCTATTTTATTGGATTGATATTGCTCTCGCTGATCCCCTTGGCAGGGTGGATCACGCCGCTGATTGCCCTGGCACTGGAAGCCTATTATTTTGGCGTATCGATGCTAGACTACTCCTTTGCCCGCAATAAGTTTACCCTGCGGGAAAGTCTTTTATTCTCTTCACAACACAGAGGATTGGCCATTGGCAATGGAATCGTTTTCTTTGCTATGCACGCGATGATCTGGTTGGCGCCAGCCTACGCCATTGTAGCGGCCACCTTAAGTGTTCGCCAGGTAAAAAAATCATGAGCAAGGTTTATCTGATACCCGCCCCTCTCGATACGGAGACCCTCGACGTTATTCCCCCTTATGTATTTGATGCCATCAAAGAGTGTGAGCTCTTTTTTGTAGAGGACCAACGAACCACCCGTCGCTATTTTAAGAATGGCTGGAAAGAGATGGTCATTGACAACTATACATGGCATACGTTGGGAGAACCCGGAACACATGAGGCCTTTTTGAAAGCCCTTAGCGGCAATAAAGTAATTGGCATTGTAAGTGAGGCTGGCTGCCCCGGAGTAGCCGATCCGGGACAAGAACTGATCGCGCTGGCACACCAGCAAGGGGCTACCGTTAAACCATTGGTCGGCCCCAGCTCAATCTTACTGGCTCTTATGGCCAGCGGCTTTAATGGGCAACGGTTTCAGTTCGTTGGCTATTTGCCCATAGAGGAAACAGACCGCATCAAAGCCATTCGGCTACTCGAAAGCACTGCGGCCAAAGAGCGTTGCACACAGCTCTTTATTGAAACCCCCTATAGAAACAATCAGTTGTTAGTTTCCTTACTGAAACACTTGCAAGACCAGACCTTGCTCTGTGTCGCAACGGATCTTACCAGTAAGACCGAATCGATCCAGACCCGTACGGTAGCCCAATGGCGAAAGGAGATGCCGTCGCTACATAAACGCCCTACGCTGTTTGCCCTGTTTGTGGCGTAAAAAATCAGCGACAAATTATTTTATTATTGTAGTTTTGTCCGGCGTCACTGCTTTGTTATAAAATGACAACCGCAAAACCCTTGACCGTGATAAAACCGCTGCGCCGTATTTGCTGACAGGACGAACCCCTCACCCCGGTCCCTGTCAGTGAAAAAATCCCCCCGCCATTTTTTTTGGACTGGTGATCCCCCACTAAGAATCGTAACTAGCATTGAATACATCGCTCCTGATCAGAGTGGCCACTCCGGCCGACTCTCGCTATGCTACCATCATAACCGACGAAATGGCTGCTTCGGCAGCGGCCAGAGGCACCGGAATTGCCCGAAGAACCCCTGAATACATCGTTCAAAAGATAGAGGAAGGCAAGGCCGTTATTGCCGTTACCCCAAAAGAGGAATGGGTCGGGTTTTGTTATATCGAAACCTGGGGACATGGCGAATATGTAGCTAACAGCGGATTGATCGTAGCCCCTGCCTACCGAAAAAGCGGAGTGGCCAAGGCCATTAAGCACAAGATCTTTCGACTTTCGAGAGAGAAATATCCGCAGGCCAAAATATTTGGACTCACGACCGGACTAGCCGTAATGAAGATCAATAGCGAACTGGGCTACGAGCCCGTCACCTACTCTGAACTGACACAAGACGAGGCCTTTTGGGCCGGTTGCAAGAGTTGTGTCAACTACGAGATACTGATGAGCAAGGAACGCAAAAACTGTATGTGCACCGCTATGCTCTACGATCCGGCCGACCACTATGCGCCCGAAGAAACACAGCGCTTCTTTGAGGAAAACAAAAGCATATTGGAAAGACTACTTCGATTCAAGCAATGGAAACTTCTTAGGCCTTTTTTAAAAAAAGAGAAAGGTACAGGTGGAAGCACGATCGGCTTCTTGCATCATCTCTTTAACAACAAGTAAACCCTAAATAATTTGACCATGGCCAAAAAAGTGGTACTGGGCTTTAGTGGTGGATTAGATACTACCTATTGTGTTCGATACCTGGTAACCGAAAAAGCCTGCGAAGTACATAGTATACTTGTAAACACCGGAGGCTTTACAGCAGAAGAGCTGCAACGCATAGAGGCACATGCCTATTCGCTAGGGGTTAAGACACACACAACCGTCAATGCGATCAAAGACTATTATGAAAGGATCATACGCTATTTGATCTATGGAAACGTGCTTAAGAACAATACCTACCCACTTTCGGTATCGGCCGAGAGACTAAGCCAGGCGCTGCAAATTGCGGAACATGCAAAAAAACTAAATGCCGATGCCGTGGCCCATGGCAGCACCGGTGCCGGTAACGACCAGGTTCGTTTCGATATGATCTTTCAGATCATGATTCCCGAAATGGAGATCATCACTCCCATACGCGACGCCGCACTAAGCCGCGAACAAGAGATCGAGTACTTACAAAAACAAGGCGTACAGGTGAATGTAGAAAAGGCGCTTTACTCCATCAATAAAGGTATTTGGGGAACCAGTGTCGGCGGAAAAGAAACGCTGCGCTCCAATGGCATGTTGCCAGAAGAAGCCTGGCCCACTCCTCTCTCTCGCTCCGAATCGGAAGAAGTAACACTTACTTTCTCAAAAGGTGAGCTAACACATATCAATGATCACCACTATGCACATCCCACCGAGGCCATCCAAGCCTTGCAAGCCTTGGCAGGTCCCTTTGCCATTGGCAGGGACATTCACGTGGGCGATACGATTATTGGCATCAAAGGCCGCGTAGGTTTTGAAGCGGCCGCTCCCCTGATCATTTTGAAAGCACATCATGCCCTCGAAAAACATGTGCTTACCAAATGGCAATTACAGTGGAAAGATCAACTGGCCCTATTTTATGGAAACTGGTTACACGAGGGCCAGATACTCGACCCGGTAATGAGAAATATAGAATCCTTTCTGGAGAGTAGTCAAGAGCAAGTAAGTGGTAAAGTATTTGTGACCATGATGCCTTACCGCTTTCAAGTAACCGGCATCGAGAGCCCATACGATCTAATGAACAGCCGCTTTGGAAAGTATGGAGAAATGAACAGTGGCTTTACCGGACAAGATGTAAGAGGCTTTACGCGGATCGTTGGCAATCAAATTAGTATTTATCATAAGGTTCAATCAGCAGCTCATGAAAAAGATTAAAGCCGGTATTGTCGGGGGCGCGGGTTACACCGGCGGAGAAGTATTGCGCTTGCTTCTGTTGCATCCGCAAGCTAGCGTTGTATTTGTGTACAGTCGTAGCCAGGCTGGTAAACCCGTTCATACGATACACCAGGATCTTATAGGGAGTACCGAATTAGTATTCAGTGACAGCTTTACCGCCGACATCGATGTACTTTTTCTATGTCTGGGACATGGCGAATCAAAAAAATTTTTAGCAGAGAATAATATTGATCAAAATGTCTGCATCATTGACCTTACCCAAGACTTTCGGTTGGCCGATCAAGCGACACGAGGCGATCGCCAATTTATTTACGGACTTACCGAATTACACCGCAACAAATTGGCAGCAGCAAAAAGTATTGCCAACCCGGGCTGTTTTGCTACGGCCATTCAGTTAGCTTTATTACCCTTGGCTACAAATGCCCAGCTACAAGAGGCCTTTGTGACCGGCATTACCGGATCTACCGGGGCGGGACAATCCCTGAGCGAAACATCGCATTTTAGTTGGCGAGCCAATAACATACAGCCCTATAAGACCCTCTCGCATCAGCATCTTGCCGAGATCGAAGAACAATTGAAAATGGCATCGAATACATCGATAGCGGTTCATTTTGTGCCTTGGCGTGGCAATTTTACCCGCGGCATCTTTGTTAGTGCCACGTTACGCTCATCCCTGTCCTGGGCAGAGGCCACCACTTGTTTTAAGAACTTCTATTCCCAGGCCCCCTTTGTTACGATCAGCAAGGACCCGATCTCATTGAAACAAGTGGTAGGCACCAATAAAGCCTTATTGCAATTAGAGCAACAGGGTGACCGCTTGGTCATTCACTGTGCCATAGACAATCTATTAAAGGGAGCCGCAGGACAAGCGGTGCAAAATATGAACCTTGTCTTTGGGTTACCAGAGACCACCGGATTAGAGTTAAAAGCCAATTTCTTTTAAGATGAAACTATTTGATGTTTATCCGCTGAACAATATTACCATTTCGCGGGCCCAAGGATCACAGGTATGGGACGAGCAAGGAACAAAATATCTCGATCTCTATGGGGGACATGCCGTGATCAGTATTGGCCATGGACATCCGCATTGGAAGAAACGGATCGAAGAACAGCTTTCAAAAATTTCATTTTATTCGAACTCTATCCATATTCCTTTGCAAGAGGCCCTGGCAGAAAAGCTGGGTACGGTCTCGGGCAAAGAAGACTATCAGCTTTTTTTATGCAATAGCGGAGCCGAAGCCAACGAGAACGCACTCAAGCTGGCCAGTTTTCATACCGGGCGAAAAAAAATCGTCGCCTTTAGTAAAGCCTTTCACGGCAGAACCTCGCTGGCGGTAGCCGCCACCGATAATGGCAATTATCGCGCTCCGGTCAACGAAACAAACAATGTAAGCTTTTTACCCTTCAACGATAGCCAGGCACTACAAGATCACTTCGCCCAGTATGGAAACGAAATAGCTGCCGTAATCATAGAAGGTATACAAGGTGTTGGGGGAATTCATATTGCTGAAGATGAATTTTTGAGAACCATACGCCAGTGCTGCGACACATATGGCGCCGTGTATATCGCTGACAGCGTTCAATGCGGATATGGCCGAAGCGGAAAATTCTTTAGCCACGACTATGCCGGCGTACAGGCCGATATTTATTCCATGGCCAAAGGCATGGGCAATGGATTTCCGGTAGCGGGTATCATTATCAGTCCGGCTATCAAACCCAAACATTTTCAGTTAGGAACCACCTTCGGTGGTAATCACCTGGCTTGTGCCGCCGCCCTGGCGGTATTGGAAGTATTGGAAAGGGAGCAGTTGATCGATCATGCAGATAAATTAGGTAACTGGCTGATGCAAGCACTACGTCAACTGACCCCCTTAGAAAACGTAAGAGGAAGAGGATTAATGATCGGTTTTGATGTACCCGAGCAATGGGGCGCGCTTCGTCAACGCTTACTCACAGATCACCAGATCTTTACCGGCGAGGCCAAACCGCGGGTCGTTCGCTTGTTGCCCTCATTGGCCCTCTTACCCGAGGAAGCTAATCAACTGATCGATGCATTAAAAAAAGAGATGGCCCTTTACCCCCATACATAGACCTTTCCAATAAGATCATGAAGCAATTCATTTCCGTTAATGACGCAGGTAATATAGACCAACTGGTACAGCTGGCCTTACGTTATAAAGCCGACCCCTTGTGCGATCGCAACAAAGGGCAAGGTAAACGACTCGGCTGTCTTTTTTTGAATCCAAGTCTGCGCACCCGGATGAGCACACAAGTGGCCGCGCAACAATTAGGAATGGAGGTGATCGTTCTTAATGCCGCAGCCGATGGATGGAAACTTGAATTTGGTGAGGGCGCAATTATGAATGGGGATACCGTGGAACACGTTAAAGATGCAGCCCCGATCTTAGGTCAATATGTAGATATCTTGGCGGTGCGCAGTTTTCCGGAACTCAAGGACCGCGAAACTGATTATGCGGAACATATCATACATCAATTTATCCGCTATGCTGGTGTTCCGGTGATCAGCTTAGAAACGGCCACCTTGCATCCGCTACAATCGCTGGCCGACCTGATCACGATCTCAGAGACCTTACAAGCAAATGCCAAGCACTATCAAAACCGAAAGCCCAAGATCGTACTCAGCTGGGCACCGCATATACGATCCATCCCACAATGTGTGGCCAACAGCTTTTCGCAATGGATCAATGCGTGGCAGCAAGCTGAATTTGTTATTACCCATCCAGCGGGATGGGAACTACACGAAGCCTATACGGCGGGAGCCACCATCGAGACCGATCAGCAGAAGGCACTCGAGGGAGCCGATTTTGTGTATGTAAAGAACTGGAGCAGCTACCGGTCCTATGGCGAAATACATAAAGAGGCCTCCGACTGGATGCTGACCACCCGAAAACTGGCCGTTACTCGTCAGGCAAAAATTATGCATTGTCTTCCGGTAAGAAGAAATGTAGAACTTAGCGACGAGGTGCTGGATAGCCCAGCCAGTTTGGTGCAGCAACAAGGAGGAAATCGCGTTTGGGCCGCACAGGCCGTACTACAATCCATACTAAATGGCAAAGCATAAGCCCACTCTTTATATTATCAAATTAGGCGGTGGCCTTATCGATCAACCGGCAGCACTTGAACAGTTCTTAACTTCTTTTGCCACGCTGTTGCCCGCCGTTTCTCCCGCAACACCGGCCTATTCGGTATTGGTACATGGCGGCGGAAAACTAGCTACCGATATGGCCACTACGCTGGGTATTCCCCAGCAACTTAAAGAGGGGCGTAGGATTACAGACAGCGAAACGCTGAAGCTGGTGACCATGGTCTACGCCGGTTATATTAATAAGAACCTGGTGGCGTCCTTACAAGCAAAGGGCTGTCCTGCCCTGGGATTATCGGGAGCCGATGGTAATCTGATCGCAGCTGTAAAAAGAGCGGCCACCCCCATCGACTATGGTTGGGTAGGTGACCCCGTCTCGGTCAATACCGATCTGCTCGATGCCTTGTTAAGGAACAATACCACCCCGGTTATTGCACCCATTACGCACAATAAAGAAGGGCAATTGCTCAATACCAATGCCGATACGATCGCACAAACCATCGCCGTGTCCATGAGTACGTTCTATCGGGTTGAACTCATTTATACGTTTGAGAAAAAAGGCGTACTCTCGGACCTCAACGATCCCAATAGTGTCATATCTTCTATAACAAAAGATTCTTATCGACACTTAAAAGAAAACAACAGCATTCATACGGGTATGGTCCCTAAACTTGACAACGCCTTTGCAGCGCTCGATGCCGGTGTAGCCACCGTTCGTATCGGACATGCGCATGAACTGGCCTTGCTACTAAAAGGCCAATCCGGCACCACCATTACCCATGGCTAGTGAACGAACTATAGTAAAACAAGAGAGTCTTGATCTGTTACGATCTTTGATTGCCATTCCTTCTTTTAGTAAAGAAGAGGCCGGCACCGCTGCTTGTCTGTTGGACTTCTTCGAAAAAAAAGGGATCAGGGCTTATCGGCAAGGCAACAATATATATGCCTTAAGTGAGCCATTCGATGCAAAAGCGCCTACCCTTTTGCTAAACTCTCATCACGATACGGTAAAGCCGAATCCGCAATATACACGCGACCCCTTTTTGCCGGCGTTAGAGGATGGACGGTTATACGGTTTAGGTAGTAACGATGCGGGCGCTTCATTGGTGAGTCTGATCGCCGCCTTTTGCAATGGGTACGACAAAATAAGTCAGCAGGGCTGGAATATGGTCTTGGCGGCTACAGCCGAAGAGGAGATCAGTGGTTCCGGAGGTATAGAAGCGCTGCTGCAAGACGAAGAATTCAATCGCCAAACAAAGGGTTGCTTTCGGCCAGGACAATTACATCCTCTCACCACGGCGATTGTAGGCGAGCCTACTCTGTTGCAAATGGCCGTGGCCGAACGCGGATTAATGGTACTTGATGTTATGTCAGTGGGCCGTGCCGGTCATGCTGCCCGCGAAGAAGGTGAGAATGCGATCTACAATGCCTTGAACGACCTGAACTGGTTCAGGGAATATCGCTTTAAAAAAGTATCGCCCCTGCTGGGAGAGAATAAAATGTCGGTAACCGTTATTCACACTCCTAATAAAGCGCATAACCAGGTTCCTACCGAATGTCATTTTGTAGTCGATACCCGCATCAACGAATGTTATAGTTTCGAAGAGGTACTGGCAGAGATCAGACAGCATTGCACTAGTTTGATAACACCCCGCAGTACCAGACTTCGTTCTACCCAGATCGCGCTGGACCATCCCTTGGTAAAGGCCGGCATGGAATTGGGACTCTCCTATTACGGATCACCCACTACCTCCGACAAGGCCCTGATTCCCTTTGCCTCCTTAAAAATAGGACCGGGCGACTCGGCCCGCAGCCATAGTGCTGATGAATTTGTTTATACCGCCGAGATCGAAAAAGGAATTGACCTCTATATAGATTTGATATCGGCATTTATGGCCTCAAACCCTGTGTAATATGAAGCTCTGGCAAAAAAATACGAATGCTACCGAGGCGGTCAGCCACTTTACAGTCGGTAACGACCAGGCCTTTGATCTGCAATTGGCTCCTTTTGATGTACTGGGTTCGCTGGCCCACGTAAAAATGTTGGGAAAGGTAGGACTATTGAGTACAACTGAAATGGATTCATTGGTAAAAGCGCTGCAAGCCCTTTACCCAACCACCAAAGAAAAGGGCTTTACGCTAGATCCCGATTGCGAAGACATTCATTCACAGGTCGAGTGGATGCTGACAAAACAATTAGGCGATACCGGTAAAAAGATCCATACGGCTCGCAGTCGCAATGACCAGGTACTGGTAGACCTTAAACTTTTTTTGAGAGAAGAGATCAAGCAAACCGTAGAGGGATTGACCGCACTGTTTGCCTGCTTGCAACAGCAAAGTGAAAAATATAAAGAAGATCTGCTGCCCGGCTATACACACTTGCAATTGGCCATGCCCTCTTCGTTCGGACTGTGGCTAGGTGCCTATGCAGAAAGTCTTTGTGACGACCTGATCGGACTCGAAGCTGCTTTTCAGATCGTCAATAAAAATCCACTGGGCTCAGCCGCTGGCTATGGTTCCTCCTTTCCCATCGACAGAACGTATACGACAAAATTATTAGGATTTGCCGATCTGCATTACAATGTGGTTTATGCACAAATGAGTCGGGGCAAAACAGAACGGGTGGTAGCGCAAGCCCTGGCCGGGATCGCCGAAACCCTGAGCCGTTTTAGTATGGATGCCTGTTTGTACATGAATCAACAATTCGACTTTATCTCTTTTCCGCAAGAACTGACCACGGGCAGCAGCATTATGCCCCATAAAAAAAATCCCGATGTGTTCGAGATCGTTCGCGGACAATGCAACCGCATCAAAGCGCTTCCCAACGAGATCATGCTACTGACCACGAATCTGCCCTCGGGCTATCATCGCGAAATGCAATTGCTAAAGGAACATCTGTTTCCAGCCTTTACCACCCTGCGCCACTGTATGCAGATGCTCACGGTGATGCTTGAAGCCATCGTCATAAAAAAAGATATTTTGAAAGATGCCCGCTACCAGCCATTGTTCAGTGTAGAAGCTGTCAATAAGCTGGTACAAGAGGGGGTTCCCTTCAGAGATGCCTATCGCCAAGTGGGCCTATCGATCGAAGAGGGACGTTATACCTGGAGCGGGTCCATTTCGCATACGCACGAAGGGAGTATTGGACAACTTTGCAATCAAACCATTGCGGCCAACCTGCAAACGATACTCAGTCGCTTTCCATTCGCTACCATCGATACCGCGCTGCGATCACTAGTGGGCTCATAGTCCATACCGGTCGATCAAATAGATGAGCGCAGCCATGTTAACGGCGCCCAGTTCGAGCTCGCGTTTATTGACCGCTTCAAAAACATCGGAGCGGGCGTGGTGATAATCGAAATAGCGTTGCGAGTCGGGTTGTAGTCCTGCTACCGGCGTATTGAACAGACGATTCAACGGACCAATATCGGCCCCGCCACCGCCACGAGAAAATTCAGTGCAACCATAAGGGGCGATCAACGATTGCCATTGCACGATCTTTTGAAACTGCGCATCGGAGACGGTAAAACCAAAAGCACGGGGCGTAAATCCTCCGGCGTCAGATTCCAGGGCAAATACATGCTTCTCTCCTTTTTGTCGGGCCTCTTCGGCATATTGTGTTCCTCCGCGCAGTCCATTTTCTTCGTTGGCAAAAAGCACAAAGCGAATAGTGCGTTTGGGCACATACCCAATGGCTTTAAAAGCTCTCAGTATTTCGATGGTCTGCACACAACCCGCTCCATCATCATGGGCCCCTTCGCAGTTATCCCAACTATCAAGGTGACCGCCCACGGTAATGATCTCGTTGGGAAATTCCGATCCCTTTAATTCTCCGATAATATTATGCCCGATCGTATCAGGTAAAAAATGTCCATGCGTACGAAGTCCCACTTGTACAGGGCCCGCTGCGATGAAGCCCGATAGGCGATCGGCATCTTGTAATCCGATGGCCACGGCCGGCACTTTATTATACAAACTATCATAGCGGGTCGATCCGGTATGGGGATGATTGTCGGTGCTATGGCTCATACTTCTGACCACTACACCCACGGCACCATAGCGAGCTGCCTGCGAAGGACCCTGTCCTCTGAATTTATTGGCATCGCTATACGCCTGAAAGGTGCGCACAAAAGTGGCATTGAAAGGATAATTATAAAAAACGATCTTGCCTTTTATTTCCTGCTCGCGTTGCCGCAGCTCTTCGAAAGAACGAACCTCTATAACAGGAGCCATTAACTCGGTCTTTCCCGTACCGATGGAATTACCCAGGGCCACTACATCGAGTGTGGTGCTCTTGCCATTGACCAATACGCGCGCCTGGTCTTGTCCGCCGCGCACCCAATGGGGTACCATGCACTGCTGCATCGAGGTACGATCGGCACCGGCCGTTTGCATGGCAGCGGCTCCCCACCGCTCGGCCTTGACCATACCTGAAGAACCTGCCAAGCGGGGACCGATCTGCTTGGTGAGCACCCTTAAATTCTCATAGGCCGAAGAACGCAATAAGATCTCGTCGGCCATCCTTCGAATAAAAAGGGAATCACTTTCTTGCCCCATGGCAGCACCACCGATGCTGATGGCCAACAGAGACAAACAGGTCCGGATCGTCCGGATAAAAATAAAAGGAGTGGTAGTAGTGACATTCATATCTTGAAGATAATAAAATTACCTGCCCCCTGTGGCGAAAAAGCTACCTTTGTAAACGCATATTATCATGAAAATCGGTATTGTTTGTTATCCCACCTTCGGAGGATCCGGAGTGCTGGCTACTGAGCTGGGAAAGGCCTTGGCGCAAAAGCAGCACGAGGTACATTTTATTACCTATCAACAACCCGTTCGGCTAGACCGGTTCGATCCGCATATTATTTATCACGAGGTGCAGGTACCCACTTACCCCTTGTTTGATTTTCCCCCGTACGAGACCGCCCTAGCCAGCACCATGGTCGATGTCATCAAGAATCGGCAGCTCGATCTGCTCCACGTACATTATGCGATACCGCATGCTTCGGCCGCCTATATGGCCAAACAAATATTGGCCAAAGAGGGGATCCATATTCCTGTTATTACTACCCTGCATGGAACCGATATAACCCTGGTGGGACGAGACAAGACCTATGCCCCGGTGGTCACGTTTTCGATCAACGAAAGCGATGCCATTACGGCCGTATCCGAAAATTTGCGCGAAGAGACCTTCCGCTATTTTGCCATTACCAAAGAGATCGACGTGATCAGGAATTTTGTGGATGTAAATCGATTCAGTCGCAAACCGATCGATGCTTTCCGCAAAGCCATTGCACCCAATGGAGAGAGGTTGCTATTGCATGCGTCTAACTTTAGAAAGGTAAAACGGGTCACCGATGTCGTACGCATATTTGCGGCTGTAAAAAAAGAGATCCCCGCCAAATTGCTTTTCGTAGGGGACGGCCCCGAGCGCAGTACCGCCGAAGACCTTAGCCGCGAGCTGGGCGTCTGTAACGATATTCTCTTTGTAGGAAAACAAGAGCAAATGGAAGATATTCTGGCCATCGCGGATGTCTTCTTACTTACCTCTGAGTATGAAAGTTTTGGATTGGCGGCCCTAGAGGCCATGGCGGCCGGAGTACCCGTTATCTCCACGAATGCCGGCGGCCTGGCCGAGATCAACATCCATGAGCAAACGGGCTTTCTTTGTCCGGTGGGCGATGTAGACGCCATGAGTCAATATGCCTTACAACTTTTAAAGGATGAGAAGAAACTTAGCAGCTTCAGAAAGAAAGCACATCAACAAGCGCTACAATTCGATATTGCGAATGTGATCCCCTTATACGAAACGCTATACTCGCGCTTTCTTCCCAAAAAATAATGGGGGCAAAAATTACTTGCGTAACCAGGCTTGTGGATCGATCTTACGGGCCTCCATCGTAAGGATAAAATCGATCTGACCGCCACTACCTTCATCATCGCGACCCGCTTTTCCAATCACCTGACCTGTCTTGACCATTGTTCCTTTTTCGACGCTTACCGAAGTGAGGTTGCTATAGGTAGAAAAATATTTTCCATGCCGAATTGTAACGGCCATACCGTCTCCGAGATTATATACTCCTCTTACCTCTCCATTAAAAACAGCCTTTACATTGGATCCAGCAGAAGGAGTAGCAATGGTGATTCCCGGGTTATCAATGGTAAGAAGTGTGTTTTCGATCTTGTTGTCACCAAATTTGAGCACTACGATCCCATTATCGACAGGCCAAGGTAATTTGAATCGGTTGGCTTCGAAGCTGCTATTGAGGGCTACGTCGCTGGCATTTAAGTCGAGATAACTATCGGGTCGCTTAACAGGCTCGTTACGCTTGGTGGGAGACGCCGCCGTTGTGCTTGTGCCCGCAATGGGCTTTTCGGCTGTAGTACCGGCCGTGTTGCCACTGGTTGATGTATTGCCGCCCGTGGGGGTAGTCTTCTTTCGTTGTTCCGATTCCTTTTTGGCTAATTCTACTTCGCGGCGAACAATGGCTAGTACAGCGTTTTGCAGATCGCGGTCGCGTTTCTTTTTAGAGGCGATCTGACGCTCAAGTTCTTTCTCTTTGCTCTTTAATTGGTTGACAACCGCACTCTTCTCTTTTTTTTGCACCGCTAACTCCTCAACCTGCTTGGTTTGCTTTTCGAGGGCCTCGTTTTTTTGGTCCTTACGAACTAGCTGCTGCTTTCTTCGTTCCACGATCAGGTCTTGCGTGCGATATATATTCGTAACCTGCTTTTCGCGATAATCGCGGTAGCTCTTCAGATAAGAGATACGCTTAATAGCATCATTGAAACTATTGGCCGAAAAGATAAAGTTCACATAGTCGTAATTACTCCTATTCTTATAGGCATATGCAATGGAGCGGGCATATTGCACCCGCAAGGTATCGAGCTGCTTATTGAGCCGGTAGATCTCCAATTCACTTAGGTAAATATCATCATCGATCGATCTGATCTCGCGGCTGATGTTTCCAATGTATCGCTCTTGTAGCGAGATCTTGCGGTTGAGCACGTTGAGTTGACTCAAGGTCTGTTTTTTTTGACCTTTGACCGATTCGTAAACTTGTTGGATCTCCTTTAATTCTTTTTGGATCTCTTCTCGCTCTTTTACCATAGCGGACTTATCGGCAGGAGGTTGCGCCAACAGTGGACAGGCCAGGGCCAGCCAGAAGAAGCACAAAAGGGTAAGGGGTCGGGTCATGAAACGTCTATAACGAATGCCTGCAAAATAAATTTTATTGCTCAATCGCGGCGATAATTTTTAGGCACGGTAAAAGGAAAACTTAACGTTTCATTAAAGGAATACTGTTTGAAGCGAAGCTCTACGTTGAGCTTCTTTTTTTCCGACACGGCTATATTTCGCCGCAAAGAGAAGGGGAACCCCACTTTATTCTCGTACTCTGCGTACTGCAAAAAGCTGGTACGGTTTCGGACCTCATCGAGGTCGTCCAATTTAGCGCTCTGCAATAATTTATCAGACTCCCCAATGGTAAAAAGCAATTTAAAAAAAGTATTGGCCCCATGCAAGGAGATTGAGCCCGGAGTACGGCTATACGAAGTAAAGGTAGAATCGAAAAAGACCGGATTGCCAACCAGCAGCTCTTGCAAGGAGAACAGATCGAGCGGCAGTGCCGTTATTTCGCGCAAATAGGCCACGCTCCGCGCAATGTATATCTTGTTTTGCTTATCGAGTAATTTGACCGAATCGCGTGTTATATAGGCACGTAATCCCTCAATGCCCAATATAGCGGTTAGCGAAGCCCAGATAACACTATCCTTGTGCATACGCACCTGCGCGTTTACATTGAGCCTTTTGCCTTCGCCATCTTCATAATCGACATCCATCTTAGCAGAGAAGGTCTTGTATTGGATACGCTGAGCGTTTACTTGCTCGTAGCTGCTCTTGATAAACGCCAGGGTGTCAAGACGGGCCTTTTCGCGAGAGATCTCTTCGGTCGATACCGAATCTTTTTTCTCAATAGCCGTTTGAATGGTCTTTGTCGCTTTGCAAGAACAAAGCAATACGATCAGGGCCAGTATAGAAAGTAAGCGTACAGACATAATTTTTTATTGTATTCCGGAATGACCAAACCCCCCTTCGTTGCGCTTTGTTTGAGAGAGCGAAACAGCGGTTGTCCACTCCAAATGGGCTACTTCTTGGAGCACGAGTTGAGCAATGCGGTCTCCGGGTTGTACTGTTTGCTCCTGCCCCGAGAGGTTGATCAGGATCACACCGATCTCGCCCCGATAATCGGCATCGATCGTTCCCGGACTATTTAAACAGGTGAGTCCTTGTTTTAACGCTAATCCACTTCGCGGTCTTACTTGTATCTCGTACCCTTGCGGAATCTCTACGAACAAACCGGTGGGGATCAATTTTCGTTCCAGTGGAGCCAGGGTAAGCGGCTCGCTAAGGTGGGCGCGCACATCCATGCCCGAAGAGCCATCCGTAGCATACGAAGGCAAGGCATTGGCAGAGTTATTGATGATCTTTACAGCGACAGCAGGCACGTTACAAAGATAAGCAGGGGGTGATCAAATTTTTTGAAGCAGAACCGTCGCATAGGCCATCAACCCCTCTTCGCGTCCGGCAAATCCCATCTTTTCCGTAGTGGTGGCCTTTACCGAAACATCTTCGACCGATACTGATAAAATGGATGCGATTACTTTTTGCATGGCCGGTACGTGTGCCTTTATCTTGGGCTCCTCCAGACAGAGGGTGCTATCGACGTTGACAACCGCATAGCCCTTTTGCCCGATCAGTTCTCGGCACTTGGTGAGCAATATCTTACTGTCTATATCCTTATATGCCGGATCGTTATTGGGGAAATGTAGACCAATATCACCCAATGCCAGGGCCCCCAGCATGGCATCACAAATAGCATGCAGCAGTACATCGGCATCACTGTGCCCGACCGCTCCTTTGTGATGCGGGATACAGACCCCTCCGATCCAAAGCGAACGGCCTTCGGCCAACTGGTGAAAATCAACCCCGGACCCAATGCGAAATGACATAGCGACTATTTACTGCAAATAAACAAAAAGGCCCCGGTATTAGCGGGGCCTTTTGAAAGTTCAATGGCAATTATATTATTTACCACCCAGATCGAACGCTACGGTAAAGCGGAGCGTGTTAGAAAGCGGGTTACGGTTAACACCACTTCCTGAAGGGATCAGGTAAGCAAAGTTGAAGTTGAATACATCGTAACGTACACCGAGACCAGTAGTGAAGTAACGACGATCACCTTTTGTTCTGTTCTCGTAGAAATAACCAGCGCGCAGAGCGAATTGGTTATTGTACCACCACTCAGCACCAGCGCCCACTGTAACTTCTTTAATTTCTTCGGCAAATCCACCGGGGGCATCACCAAGAGAGCTAAACCAGCTACCTACTACGCTCTTGCTTCTGTATTCAGCAAGGTCAGCGGCAGTAGCACCATCACCGGGAG
The DNA here is from genome assembly GCA_044235515.1 of Chitinophagaceae bacterium. GTDB lineage: Bacteria > Bacteroidota > Bacteroidia > Chitinophagales > Chitinophagaceae > JJ008. The sequence goes on from JBIIHS010000001.1 coordinate 20,658, forward strand.
GGGTAGGTACTAACAATTTGTTCAGTTCAGCACCGAAAGTAAGTGTGTTGTTGCTGCTGTACTTCTTAGAGTAGGTAGCACCTAAACCAAGGTTAGCAGGAATAAAGTCTTTAGCATCGGCGTTATTAGTATAAGAGATCTTGGCACCGAGGTTAGAAAGAACAGCTCCCCAAGCCCAACCGTTACCATTATTCTTACCATCGTGGTAGTAAGCCAGATCAGCAGCTACAGAAGAACCTGCTTTATAAGTAGTGCTTCCGTTCGTAAGACCACCGGTCAGATCTGAGTTGATGAACTTTAAGGTAATACCCACACCGCTCTTGTTATTGAGCTTGCGAGAATAACCCAGGTCAACACCGAACTCGCGAGGGCGATGCTCTGTACCCAGTGCAGCACCTGTAAAGTCAGTGAATTGAATATTACCCAAGCTGAAATAACGCACCGTTCCGGTTAGCGCCTGATTTTCGTCGATCTTGTAGAAACCAGTCAATGAAGCCAGATAAACATCATTTACCAGGTCTTTCATCCAAGGAGTGTATGTAGCAGCGATGCCAGCATTCTTTTCGTTGAAAGCCACTTTGGCTACGTTCCAGATACCTGCATATGCATCAGGAGAGGTAGCGACTCCCATCTCACCCATTCCACCCGAACGGGCATCAGGAGAAATACGAAGAAAAGGCACAGCAGAAGTTACGACGTTGATAGGATCTGACTGGGCTTTCACGTTGGCAGAAAGGCCACAAAAAAGCAGGATACCAGCGGTTAGTTTTAGTGCAGTTGGTCTCATTAGAAAGTTTTTAAGTGGTGTAAATATAGCGTTTTTGGTTAAAAAGCCGCCCAAAAGCAATTTTTTTTCAGCAATTGGAAATCAACCGATTTGGGACCGCTTTCGAGCTTGGCATACCTTAAAAAGGCCTGAAAACCCGTTAATTACCCTAAACGCAGCAAAAGCCAGTTTATTGTTAAAATTCAATGTTTTTTTAAAAAAATCACAAAAAACAAAAATAACCCTCTATTATGTTGATTTTAAGATGTTTGCATATGAGCAAAATTATGCGGTCCCGGGGGCCAAATTCGATCAAACTACTTAAATTCGCATTCCTGCGGTCTAGGTCATTTGTTTTCAAGGCAATAACCTACCACCTGCTGCGTTAATTTCAGACTCCCACCCATGTGGGTCAATTGGTAAAACTATGGCTTATACTCTGCGTTTCCCTGTTGCTGTCGTGCTCCTAGGCACCCTTTCTCTGCTTAGTTCCTGTAAGGGCAAAAGCATTTTTTCCAAAAAATCTCCGAAATCGTCAAACACCGGCTGGAACTACAAC
>JBIIHS010000002.1:0-21773 GCA_044235515.1 Chitinophagaceae bacterium
GGCCACGGCATTGTCCAGTCCGGACAATCCATTTTCGATCCCGTCTTTTTCCAATGAGATCCATTATGAGTGTGAGTTGGTACTGCGAATCGCTAAGCCCGTCCGTCAGCTCAAAAAAGAAGAGACTTTGTCTTGTGTAGATGCCATCACGGCCGGCATTGATTTTACGGCGCGCGATCTGCAACAGCAGTTAAAAGAAAAAGGATTGCCTTGGGAAAAGGCCAAGGCCTTTGACGGTGCGGCCGTGGTAGGAACATGGATGCCAATTGATCAGTTTCCGAACAAACAGGATATTCATTTTTGTCTTTATAAGAATAGGGCCATCGTACAACAAGCCAGTACGGCGCAGATGATATTTGATTTTGAAACCTTGCTTTCCCATATCAGTATGTATTTTACACTTGAGCCCGGTGATCTAGTCTTTACCGGTACTCCCGCTGGTGTAGGACCCGTGGAGCCCGGCGATGTGCTGGAAGGTTTTGTCGAGGACGATTCCGCATTTGAATTATCAATTTTGTAGGGCTGTCAAATGAATTCCGCTACCGATCTGCTACGTGCCTTTGAACTGATGTGCCAAGCGCACGCCATGGCTGATATCTATGAGTCGAACCGGTCTGTGTGTAAGTATGTACATTCCACGTCGCGTGGCCACGAGGCGATTCAGTTGGCCACTGCTTTTTGTTTGCAGCCCCACGATTTTGTAAGTCCATATTACCGCGATGAAAGTCTTTTGCTTGGTCTGGGATTTACCCCCTATGAGCTAATGTTACAATTACTGGCAAAAGGCGATGATATATTTTCAGGGGGAAGGGAGTATTATGCACACCCTTCTTACAGAGGAAAAGATAAGCCCAACATCATTCATCAATCCAGTGCCACGGGTATGCAAGTGATCCCCACAACGGGAATTGCCCAGGCGATACAGTACTGGGAAACCTTGCAACGAAAAGAAGCGATCCAAGATGAGGGATCTATAAAGGGCAGTCAACCGGGGCCAACCGGATCGGGTCTGCGCACGGAAAACAGGCCCGATTTCATGAAGGCTTCTACCTTGCCCATTGTTGTCTGCTCATTGGGAGATGCCAGTGTCACGGAAGGAGAGGTCAGCGAAGCGTTTCAATTTGCCGTTCTTAAACAACTCCCCATCATTTACCTGGTACAGGATAATAACTGGGGTATTAGCGTAACGGCTGCGGAGGCCAGGGCCATGAATGCATTTGAATATGCGGCTGGCTTTAAGGGAATGGGAAGAGTGCAAGTAGATGGATCGGATTTTGAAGCTTCGTTAAGTGTACTCAAAGAGGTAAGCTCGCTGGTCCGTCAACATCGAAAGCCTTATATAGTGCATGCACAAGTACCCCTGTTAGGGCATCATACCAGTGGTGTGCGCAGAGAGTTTTATCGTGATCAGGCCGAGTATGCCACCCATTCACAGCACGATCCGCGTCCCAAATTGCGAAATCGATTATTGTCACTTGGCGTAGCGGAGCAAGAGCTACGCGCGATAGAAAATCGCGCCGCTCAAGTTGTGGCCGACGATTTTAACCGGGCCCAGGCGGCTCCCGAGCCCGCAACGGCCTCCGTTAGCGAGCATGTGTTCGCGCCAACGCCCGTTACTGTAGAAGAGGGAGAGCGATCTCCCGCCGGGGCTTCCAAGATCATGATGGTCGATGCGGCCTTGTTTGCCATTAGAGAGATCATGCAAAAACATCCAGAGGCCTTGCTCTACGGACAAGATGTTGGTAAACGATTAGGTGGCGTTTTTAGAGAAGCGGCTACGCTGGCTGATATATTTGGTGAGCACCGCGTTTTCAACACGGCCATTCAAGAAGCGTACGTGGTAGGTTCTACGGCAGGCATGTCTGCCGCCGGCTTACGTCCCATTGTCGAAGTTCAATTTGCTGATTATATCTATCCCGGTTTTAATCAATTGGTAACAGAGCTCTCTAAAAGTTGTTATCTGAGTAGAGGAAAGTTTCCTGTCTCCATGGTCTTGCGGGTTCCCACAGGAGCGTATGGTGGAGGAGGGCCCTATCATAGTGGATCAATAGAAAGTACCTTATTGTCCATCAAAGGTATCAAGGTGGTATACCCGGCTACGGCAGCCGATATGAAGGGATTGATGAAGGCGGCCTTTTATGACCCCAATCCTGTGGTGATGCTCGAGCATAAGGGATTATATTGGAGTAAAGTGCCTGGTACAGAAGAGGCTCGTACCGCCGAACCCGATGCAGACTATATTATTCCTTTGGGGAAAGGACTTGTGGTACAACACGCTGTAGAGGGTAAGATCGCTTCTGGAGAATCAGCCGTGGTGGTTACCTATGGGATGGGGGTTTATTGGGCTAAAGAGGCAAGTCGTACCATGCCTGGCCAAATTGAGATCATTGATCTGCGCACGCTATATCCGCTCGATGAGCAATTGGTGTTTGAAAGAGTCAGTGCCCATGGGAAATGTTTGGTGCTTACTGAAGAGCAGCAACTGAATTCCTTTGCCGAAGCGTTGGCGGGCCGCATCAGTAAACATTGTTTCACCGCGCTGGACCAACCCGTAGAAGTATTAGGAGCGCTTAATCTGCCCGCTGTGCCCATGAATATCGAATTGGAAAAGGCCATGCTACCCACTCCGGAAAAAGTGAGAATAGCGCTGGAGCAATTGTTAAATGGGTAAGAGAAAAAAGATCAATCTTTTTTTAAGTCCAGACGGATCTGTAGTTCCTCAAATTGTTTTTCGTCGATCTTCGCGGGGGCATCAAGCATCACATCTCTTCCGGCATTGTTTTTGGGGAAGGCAATAAAGTCACGAATACTCTCACTACCTCCAAGGATGGCACAGAGCCTGTCAAAGCCAAAAGCGATCCCACCATGTGGGGGAGCACCGTATTCGAAGGCGCCCAACAGAAATCCAAATTTGTGTTGCTGCTCTTCTTTGTCCATGCCTAATGCTGCGAACATCTTTTCTTGTAACTCGCGCTGGTAAATTCGGATGGAGCCACCCCCGATCTCATTTCCATTGAGAACCATGTCATAGGCGTTTGCTTTGATGCCGGCGTAGGGGTGACGAAGATAATCCGCAGCATTCTCTATGGTAGGATGATGATGGATCATGGTTTGGATCTGTTCGGGTTTGGGCGAGGTAAAGGGGTGATGACGGGCTACCCAACGATTCCCCTCTTCATCGTATTCAAATAATGGAAAGTCAAGGACCCAACATAATTTATATTCATTGGGGTTACGAAGTCCCAGCCGCTCTCCCATTTCGAGACGAAGCTCACTCATGGCCTTGCGTGTACGCTCTTCTTTGCCGGCTAGCAATAAGACGAGATCTCCCGGCTGCGCTCCAGCGGCCTTTGCCAGGGCTAGTAATCTCTCTGGCGAGTAGAATTTATCGATACTGCTTTTACAGGTACCATCTGCTTGATATTTGATAAAGGCCATGCCTTTCATTCCCAATTGTGGGCGTTGTACCCACTGCGTCAGCTCATCGGTTTGTTTGCGCGAATACTCGGCGGCACCGGGTATCGCGATCGCCAGCACGGTTTCGGCTGCATCAAATATTGCAAACTGGGCGCCTTCGATAAGGGGCCGCTGATCCGATCGGTCCGTAAAGACTGTGTCGGGTTTTTTCAGATTTAGCAAGGGCATGGCAAAACGGATATCGGGTTTATCATTGCCATAGGTCCACATGGCCTCTTCCCAGCTAAGACGAGTAATAGGATCGCTATAGTCGAGCTGCTTAACTTCTTTAAAAATAAAGCGGATCATACCTTCGAACATGCTGAGAATATCGTCTTGCTCCACAAAGGACATTTCGCAGTCGATCTGGGTAAATTCTGGTTGACGGTCTGCCCGTAAGTCTTCGTCACGAAAACATTTTACGATCTGATAATAGCGGTCGTATCCACTTACCATCAACAATTGTTTGAAGGTTTGGGGCGATTGGGGCAGGGCATAGAACTGGCCTGGATTCATACGCGAGGGCACGACAAAATCGCGCGCTCCCTCTGGTGTAGATTTGATCAAAAAAGGTGTTTCTATGTCCATGAACCCTTGTTGATGTAAATAGGTTCGCGCGGCCCGATTTACCGCGTAGCGCAATTCGAGATTGCGCCGTACGGAGGATCTTCTCAGGTCTAAAAAGCGGTATTTCATACGCAGGTCGTCCCCACCATCAGTGTCGTCCTGTATGGTAAAGGGCGGAACGGCTGCTTTATTGAGGATGCTAAACGAGAGGATATCGATTTCGATTTCGCCGGTGGGCAGTTGTGGGTTTTTATTGCTGCGTTCAATTACTTTCCCGGTAACCTGCACTACGAATTCACGACCAAGTGGGGTCGATTCCAATTGTGCGTTAATCTGTTCTCCAAAGAGCAGTTGCGTTATTCCATAGCGATCGCGCAGGTCTACGAAGGTGATCGCACCATATTTGCGAATGGTCTGTACCCATCCAGCCAGTTGTACTTGCTTGCCGATATCTTGTTTGCGTAATTCTCCACAGGTATTCGTTCTATACATATGCTAAGACTTAGGGAAATGATCAAAGAGTAGTTGTTCTTTTTTTATGGATCTCGTTAGGTCGTTGAATCAGGTAATAGTTAAGTAAGATCAATGAGCCGATGGCAAAGGGGATCAATGACAGTTGCTTTCCGGTCAACAGGTCAAAATAGATCGTTTCGTCCCTTTCAATGAATTCCATGATCATCCAGGTGCTATTGGCACAGATCCAAAAAGTGACAGCCAGGTTATGAGCTAATTCAGAGGCAATATGGCGGGTGCGCCAAGAAATAAAAATGGCTACGAATAAGGTTGGAACGATCATGCCGATACCCAAAAAGGACCATCCCAGACACCAACTGATGTCTTTTATGATCCAAAAGACTATATGCAGATTCTCCATTTTACGATACTTGGCGGGTATCGAGTAGAGCTCATCTGATGATTCGGGGAGGATATCGGACATAGTAGGCGAAAGGTAAGAAAGTTGTGAAAAAAAAATGCGGTCAATTTATGTTGAATCGACCCAAGTCGGCTTCCGGATGCAGGGGAGCGTCGTAAAGGAGGTGTTGCACCAGCTGTCGGGCAAAATAAGGGGCCAAGGAGCAACCCTTTGTGCCCATTCCGCCGAGCAATCCGATCCGGGGTTCTTGAGGATGTTTTCCGACAAAGGGGCGTCTCTCTTTAGAACCCGGTCGTATGGCCCCCCAGTGATCTGCAATGGTAAAGGGGATCTTAAGCCAATGTTGTAAGGTCTGCTCGGTAGTAGTCTTAAACGCTTCACTGGGTTGCGCATCGGTGAAGCTCCACTCATAGCTGGAGCCGACCCACCAGTGGTCAGCTCTTTTTAGGGGGATCATGGTAAGCGGGCCTTTAAAAATATGAGTAGCCGGTAATCCGGGTGCATGAACGATAAGGGCCTCCCCCTTAACCGGGGCCACGGGCAGATGGCTAAAGAGGGGATTGTCATGTAATCCGATGCCATCACAAAAGAGCAATTGATCGAATTCGATATCCTCGAAGCGAAATCCGTCACTTCTTTTTTTCAATGCCTGGTAATTGAATTTCTTCTCCAGTAATCGACCTTCATTGCGTAGTTTATTTTTGTAGGCAGGCAAAAGTACGTCCAGCGCAATCTGATAACTTTTTTTGATCAGCCCGATCCCCAAAAGTGGATCAAAAAAGCGAGCGCTATCGGGCGCCGTAGTTGGGCAGTGTAAATAGTCTTGCTGTTCTGTGGCTCGTGCGGTAAAGATGCTAGCGCTATCTGGGTGAGAAAAGAATTGTAGGATGCTTCGCTCTTCTATCAGTTGAGGAAAAGGGGAATACTGCTCAGAATAAAGCCGTTGCCCCATCTCGTTATAATGCAACTGGGCAAAGGGCATTAGTTCATCGATAAGCCAGGTGGTAACCAGCCTTCTGCCTGTAACCGGATTGATCAATCCCCCTGCCATTAGCGAGGCATTGGGAAGATGGCCTGGATCGAGTACGATGAAATCTCTTTTTTCTTGCTCCAGAAAATAGCTGAGCCAGGTTCCACAAAGCCCCTGGCCGACGAGCAGAAATTCTGTTTTCATACAATAAAGGTAAGAAGCGATGTACGTAAGGTTAGTCGATCTCGATTCTGTTGCTTGTGGTTGTCATCTGTCGCTGCAAGAACTTCCCAAAAAACATCCTGCTGGCCGGAAGTAGAAATTGACCTGGGTAGTGTGCTTGAAAGTAGTAGTCAAATTGATACGTGCCAGGCGTAAGGCCGTAAAAAGTAGTAATGATCGCCGTGTCGCTTAGGGTCTGACGTTGGCGAAGCGTAGAATTTCCTTTTTTATGTAACGATACAGGTCCAGTGGGTTGTAGTCCGGCCGAAAAAGGAATTTCCAAACGACAACTATCATGTGTCTTTCCCAAGCTAAGCTTAAAGCGAACGATAATGGATTGTCCGAGGGGTTGTGTTGCAAAAGGAGTTATTGTTTTCTCCTGTGCTTTTTCTTTGATGGTATTATGGCTTAGTAAGTGTCTCCCAAATTTAGCTCCTGCGACCTGGTCAACATCTATTATTGGTTCCTCTTCATTGGAGGGGAGAACTAAAAAAGAGCCATTGATAACTTGCCGGGTCGAATCTGACCGCAACGTAAGCTGCCAGTCTATCTTTCCGCTGAAAAGATGGGGTATCGTTACAGGAAAGCGAACAAAAGAGCGTTCTTCCGGGGCTAGTGTAAAATATTGATTTGCCAATTGGTTATAGAACCATCCGTCGACCGGTTGTTTCTTTAGGGCGTCAAAAAGTTCCAGTTGTAAATTGCCGGTTTGTTCTCGATCTCCGGCATTGAATAATTCAAACTGGATCTTTGGCTGATCTCCCTGATAAAAAAAAGCAGGAAACTGAGCCTTGGCCTGTATCAAAGGCTGTGCATGGGCAAGAGAAAAAAATACGGCTATCGCCCAAAAGCCCAATAAAGAAAAAAGGCGCATTTATTTTTTTAAGACTTCGGCCATCTTCTTACCGATATCGGCCGGACTGCTAACCACATGTATACCGCAGTCACTCATGATCTTCATTTTGGCAGCAGCCGTATCGTCGGCACCGCCCACGATGGCGCCGGCATGGCCCATTCGTCTACCGGGAGGGGCCGTCTGTCCGGCTATGAATCCTACTACGGGTTTTTTATTGCCATTAGCTTTTATCCAATGGGCCGCCTCGGCTTCCATGCCACCTCCGATCTCTCCGATCATTACAATTGCATCGGTATCGGGGTCTTGCATAAAGAGCTCAATGGCCTCTTTTGTGGTCGTGCCAATAATCGGATCTCCGCCAATGCCCACCGCAGTAGAAATGCCCAAACCGGCCTTGGCCACCTGATCGGCGGCTTCGTAAGTAAGGGTGCCCGATTTGGAGACAATGCCCACCCGTCCTTTTACAAAGACAAAACCAGGCATGATACCAACTTTACATTCGTTTGCCGTGATGACCCCCGGGCAGTTGGGCCCGATGAGGCGGGTGTTCTTACCTAGCAAATAATTTTTTACCCTGACCATATCCTGGACAGGAATACCCTCTGTGATACAGACTACCAGCGCTATGCCAGCCTCCGCAGCTTCCATTATGGCATCAGCGGCAAAAGCAGGGGGTACGAAAATGATGCTCACATCGGCTCCTGTTGTTTTAACGGCATCTGCTACGGTATTAAAGACAGGGCGATCCAGATGCTTCGTGCCGCCTTTTCCGGGAGTCACACCACCTACCAGCTGGGTGCCGTATTCGATCATTTGAGAGGCATGAAAACTACCTTCGGTGCCGGTGAATCCCTGCACGATCACTTTAGAATTTTTCTTGATAAGAATGCTCATAAATCAGCTGCTTAAAAGTTGGCGCAAAGGTAGGGATTTGTACAGATCAAGGCTTGGTCATATCATCCATATTACGAACATTGGGAATCTTTCCGGTTTGTTCCAGCATGCGCATATCCTTTGCATCTTTCAGGAACTCGGAGGCAAAAATGAAGTCGTTCAGTAATTTATTATTACTGAAAATGATATCCTGACGGGTGCCTTCCCACTCTTTTTTCCCTTGGTACATGTACAAAATGTAATCGCCAGTCTCCATCACGCTATTCATGTCGTGGGTATTCACCACCGTCGTGATATTGAATTCTACGGTCAGCTCCTTGATCAATTTATCGATAACGAGCGAGGTTTGCGGATCAAGACCCGAGTTGGGTTCATCGCAAAAAAGATATTTGGGGTTCAATACCACCGCCCGGGCTAATGCCACTCTTTTTTTCATCCCTCCGCTCAGCTCGGCCGGAAATTTATGGTTGACATCTTTTAGACTCACGCGCTCTAGCACCTCGTTGACTCTTTTTAATTTTTGGGCCGAGGAATCTTTGGTGAACATATCGAGAGGGAACATGATATTCTGCTCTACTGAGAGCGAGTCAAATAACGCTGAACCCTGAAAAAGCATTCCGATCTCTTTTCGAATGGCGGTACGCTGTTCATGTCGCATTGAAAAGAAATTCTCTCCCTGATAAAAGATCTCGCCCTGATCCGGTGTCAATAATCCCACCATGCATTTCATCAGGACGGTCTTTCCACTTCCACTGGCTCCAATGATCAGATTGCATTGCCCTGGTTTCATTTGAGCGCTTACATTCTCGATAACAACCTTATCGCCAAATTTCTTTTGTATGTTCTTTACCTCGATCATGTATTCATTAGAGTAAGAGGGCCGACAAAATATAATCAGCAAATAGGATCAGGATGCAGCTAACGACCACGGCCTTGGTGCTGGCCCTGCCGATCTCGAGAGCACCGCCTCGTACATAGTATCCATAGAAGGCGGGGACACTAGAGATGATAAACGAGAAGACATAGCCCTTTGTTAAGGCAAAGAAAACATTATAGGGTAAGAAGTCGTCAGCCAGACCTTTGTCAAAAATAGTAGGGGAGATAATGCCAGCGGCTGTACCGGCCAGCCGACCACCCCAGATCCCTAAGGCCATTGCGATGATCACCAGTAAAGGAATCATCAGCATGGCTGCAGCGATCTTTGGCAAGATCAAATAAGTCTTTGTATTGACGCCCATGATCTCAAGAGCGTCAATCTGCTCACTTACACGCATATTGCCCAGCTCACTGGCAATCCGGCTGCCGGCCACTCCGGCCAATACGATACAAACCAGTGTTGGTGCGAATTCAAGGATTACGGTATCTCGTACGATCTGGGCAATGGTGGTGAGCGGCACCAGTGGACTCACCAACTGGTAGGCTGTTTGTATGGTAGATACCGCTCCGATAAATACGGATATGATCGCTACGATACCCAACGATCCGAACCCGATCTCCATGCATTGGTGCATCAACTCCTTCCAATACATACTAACCTTCTCAGGACGCTTGAACATCCCCTTCAGCATCAACAGAAATCTCCCTATGTCACTTAGCAAACTCATGCTTAGGCGCCATTTTTATTACTGCGAAAACGTTTCCACCAGCGAGATTGCTTAACGATCTCCTGGGTAGGTGTTTGGGTTTTTGATTTTTGCTGCGCGTCTACCACGGCAATCACCGCCATGTTGATGATGCTGCGAATGGAGCTGCCTAGCTGTAAGATGTGTACTGGTTTTTTCAGGCCCAATAAGATGGGGCCTACCGCATCGGCGGTATCCAATTCCTTCATCAGGTTATAGGCAATATTGCCGGCGGCGAGGTTAGGGAATATCAGTACGTTAACATCTTTGTCTGCCAATTCGCAAAAAGGATAATTTTCTTGCATCAACTCTTTATTGAAGGCTACACTCGCTTGCATCTCGCCGTCTACGATCAGGGTGGGGTTCTTTTCTTTGATGAGGGCGCGGGCACGGGCCACTGTCCTGGCTTCGGGAGAATCACTACTTCCGAAATTAGAGTAGCTGAGCATGGCGATCCGTGGAGTGATATTGAAATGTCTGACCTCCTTGGCAGCCAAGAGTGTTATTTCTGCCAATTCCTCTGCTGTTGGATTAAAATTAACGGTGGTGTCGGCCAGGAACAAAGGCCCCTTCTTGGTCAGCATCATATACATCCCGGCGATCTTGCTGACACCTTCTTCCATACCAATAACTTGTATGGCGGGTCGAATGGTATCGGGATAATTTTTTGTGAGACCCGAGATCATGGCATCGGCCTCTCCGCATTCGACCATCATACAGCCAAAGTGATTTCGATCTTTCATCACCTTTCTGGCTTCATAGGCATTATATCCTTTGCGACTACGCTTCGCTAAAAAAAGATCGCCGTACTGATTTCTTTTTTCTTCCATCTTATCGCTACGGGGGTCATAGATCGGCAGTCCCTCCAGATCGACTCCATTCTCTTCGGCGATCATTTTTATCTTTTCTTCATTACCGAGTAAGATCGGAAATCCGATGCCCTCGTCAAAGACCAGTTGTGCGGCTTTTAGTACTTTGATATTGTCCGCTTCTGCGAACACAATGCGTTTAGGGTCTCTTCTGGCCTTATTACCGATTGCGCGCATCACTTGGTTATCGAGCCCCAGGCGTTTATTTAGGTCGGTGGTGTATTGCTCCCAATCCTTGATAGGAAATTGTGCAACGCCGCTTTCCATGGCCGCTTTGGCGACGGCGGGTGCAACAGTAGCCAACAAGCGAGGGTCGAGCGGTTTAGGGATGATATAATTGGGACCAAAACTGATGGTGGCTTCGTTGTAAGCCATATTCACAATATCTGGAACCGGTGTTTTGGTGAGCTCAGCCAGGGCTTTTACTGCGGCCAGCTTCATGGCTTCGTTGATCTGCCGGGCTCTTACATCAAGGGCGCCTCTAAAGATATAGGGGAACCCCAACACATTATTTACCTGGTTGGGATAATCGCTTCTGCCCGTGGCCATGATGATATCCTTTCTGGCTTCGATGGCTTCTTCCCAGCTGATCTCGGGATCGGGGTTCGCCATCGCAAAAACGATCGGATTTTTTGCCATGCTTTTGACCATGTCTTTATTCAAGATGCCTCCCTTGCTCAGCCCGATAAATACATCGGCATCTTTCATCGCCTCTGCCAGGCTCATGTTCTTGCCTTTGGCAACGAATTCTTTTTTTAGTTCGTCCAGATCGGTACGGCTCTCATGCACCAGTCCTTTGCTATCGTATACCCAAAAATTTTCTTTGCGGGCTCCCAGTGCCACATATAGTTTCATGCAGGCTACCGCTGCCGCCCCGGCACCACTTACCACAAAGCGAAGTTTGTCTATCTTTTTTTTCTGTAATTCGCAGGCGTTGAGCAAAGCCGCAGCACTGATGATGGCTGTTCCATGTTGGTCGTCGTGCATCAGCGGAATGCTCATTTCTTCTTTCAGCCGCTTTTCGATGTAAAAACACTCGGGGGCCTTGATATCTTCGAGATTAATTCCCCCAAACGTGGGTTCAAGGGATTTCACGATCTCTACAAATTTCTCAGGATCTTGCTCGTTGATCTCAATATCAAAAACGTCGATGTCGGCGAAAATCTTGAACAGCACGCCCTTTCCTTCCATGACGGGTTTGCTGGCCTCGGGTCCGATATCACCCAGCCCTAATACGGCCGTTCCGTTACTGATCACCGCTACCAAGTTTCCCTTAGCGGTGTATTTGTAAACATTTTCTTTATTGGCTGCTATTTCCAAGCAGGGTTCGGCTACTCCGGGAGAGTAGGCCAGAGAGAGGTCTCTTTGTGTTTTTGCTTCTTTAGTGGGAATTACTTCAATTTTTCCGGGGCGTCCTTTGGCGTGATATTCCAGTGCCTGTTGTTTGCGTAGGTCGTGCTGCATAATTTGGTGTTAAGTTACTCCAATACGATACGGCTGAAATGGCCTGCAAGGTACGATAAAAACAGGGGCGAGTTCCTATTCTGGTCTTTCTGCGATTCAGGGCTCTATGCAGGCTCCCAGCCAGGCCATCATCGCCGCACCAGGGGCCAGCGCGTCCTCATCGACCTGAAACCGCGAGGTGTGCACCCCATGCGTTATGCCCAGGGAACGATTCATAACACCCAGCCTGAAAAAGCAACCGGGGATGCGTTGCGCATAAAAGCCAAAGTCTTCGGCTCCCATACGAACTTCCGTTTCGCTGATATTTTTTTCTCCGGCTAATTGCACGGCTAAGGGTACGACCTGCTGATGCAGTTTCTCATCATTGTGTACACAAGGATATCCAATATCAATATGCAGTATGGCCTCTGCGCCCATGGAGGCGGCCACCTGATGGGTTACTTGATGTATCAATTGGTGGGCCTTATATCGCCACTCTTCATCCATGGCCCTGAACGTACCCATTAGCTCTACTTTATCGGGAATCACATTAGTGGTGTTACCTCCCTGTATCGACGTGATAGATAAAACAGAGGGGTTGAAGGGATCGTTATGACGGCTGATCAGCTGTTGAAGGGCTGTTATCAAATGCGCGCTGATCAAAATGGGGTCGGTTGCTAAGTGGGGTGATGCGGCATGTCCCCCTTTTCCTTTGATGGTAATATAGAGCTCGTCGGCACTGGCCATTACTTTGCCTGCTCGAAATGAAAATTTTCCCGTCTCCAAAACGGTGCTGACATGCAGGGCTACGATGGCTTGGGGTGTTGGGGAATCTAGTACACCTTCTTTGATCAGTAAGGAGGCGCCACCCGGATTTTTTTCTTCGCCGGGCTGAAAGATCAGTTTGACGGTGCCTTCCCACTGCGAGCGGGTCTCTTGTAAGATACGCGCAGCCCCTAAAAGGCAACTGGTATGCACATCGTGTCCGCAGGCATGCATGATACCTTCTTTGGTCGAGCGATAGGGTAAGTCATTTTCTTCTTGAATGGGAAGGGCGTCCATATCGGCTCGGAGGGCGATCAGTTTTTTTTGCGGATTTTTTCCTTGTATATATCCTATCACGCCGGTAGTGGCCAGTGTTTGGGTAGCGATGCCAAAAGAATGTAAAGTAGCTTTCACAAAGGCAGCTGTTTCAAATTCTTGATAGCTTAACTCCGGATGGGCATGCAATTGCCTTCTATATGCGATTATGTCTGCTGCAAATTGTTGGGCTAATTGCAAAAATTGATCTTGCATAGGGCAAAAATAAGGGAAGCAGCGAAGGGAAGTAATCAATTTTGAGAGGTGGGATCCTCTTCGGCCGATCCTCTGAGTTTGACCTCAATGATATCATTGATAATAAAAACTCCTTTTGGAAAGAGTAACTCAAGTCTACGCTGGTAGGCTTCGGCTTCTTTTCGGTCTTTGAAGTTTCCGGCCTTAACACGATAATAAGGCGATTGGTGAAAGAGATAGGCCTTGAGCTCCGGAAAATAAGTATAGACCTTTGTCTTGGCTGCCAGGGCCTCCTCGCGCAATGTAGTGCTGATCACCAGCAGCCTAAAGCCTTTGTCTTGTCGTCTACTTTGTCGGCTGGTCTCTTCATTGACCTGGATCTGTTTAGTGATCAGCCAATCGAGCCGAGGATCTTTTTGGACCCTCACCTTGCCATTCTCCAGGGGTCTAATAAATAAACTGTCCTGTGCCATCAGGGGCTGCTTGCTCCAGGAAACCAGTCCGACGAATACGATCAAAAAAAAGCGCCGCATCTGGCAAAGGTAGTTGACCATTTTCGTTTCCCCATCAGTAAGAAGATCCAGATCCTGCTATTTGCTGGATCGGATGCCAAGTGGTCTTTATTTCCTGCAGGTCAGTGATCCGATAGGGCGATTGTACGGCTGTATCGTGCCAGTTGATAACGGGCCAATGGATAACGCGTTTTAGATTGCCTGTAGCTTTTTTTCTGAGATCTGAAAGCAGGGACGGGTCCTTCTCGGAATGTACGATCGCATTTACGTCTTTGTGTTCTGCCAGCCAGGGCATTAACTCTGCCTGGTTTCCCGTAAGTATATTGACCACGCCCCCTGGAACATCTGAACTGTTGAGCACTTCGGCTAAACTAATAGCGGCTAGTGCCTTGGGTTGATGGGCCATTACTATAGCTGTATTGCCCCCGGCGATACATGGGGCCAGTACGCTGACGAGTCCCAGCAGCGGACTTTCGGGGGCAAAGAGCACCACCACGCCCATGGGCTCACAAACCGAAAAATTATAATGATTCGAGGCTACCGGATTGACCGTACTGAACAGCGCCTGGTATTTATCGCACCACCCTGCATAATGGATCAGTCTGTCAATGGCTCCCACTGTTTCTTGCTGTGCGGCACTACGGGACATTCCTTGTGCGCATAACTCGGCTATAAACTGATCTTTCCTGCTCTCCAGTATTTCCGCTATGCGGTAAAGGATCTGTCCCCTGTTATACGCGGCGCGTAAACTCCAGTTTCCCAAGGCAGCTCTTGCTGCACCGATCGCTTCGCGACAATCTTTTCTGGAAGCAAGACATAGGTTGGCGATCTTGTTACCCTTTGCATCGAGTGCCGCATAATATCTGCCGGATTCAGTTCTGGGGAACTGCCCCCCAATGTAAAGTTTATAGGTTTTTAATACCGCAATTCTATCGTTTGCTTTTTTCATGCTCGTGGGTTAAAAGGTTAGATAAGGATATAAGCCATGCCAACCGCCCTCTCTTCCATATCCGCTTTCTTTGTAGCCCCCGAATGGCGAAGCCGGATCGAACAAGTTGTAGGCATTGGCCCATACGACACCCGCTTTGAGTCGTCTGCTCATATTGAAAATGCGAGAGCCCTTATCGGTCCATACGCCGGCGCTGAGTCCATAGGGAGTATTGTTTGCCTTTTCGATCACTTCGTCTTCGGTGCGAAAAGTAAGAATGGCCAACACGGGTCCAAAGATTTCTTCTTGTGCCAGCCGGCTGCTTTGTGCCACTTTAGTAAAGAGAGTGGGGCGACAAAAAAATCCTTTTTGGGGAAGGCGAGCATCGGATTCGTAATGTAGTGCTCCTTCTTTTTTCCCAAGCCGAATGTATTGATTGATCTTGTCGAGTTGCGCTGCCGAATTGATGGCACCGATATCAGTATTTTTATCCATAGGGTCTCCTACCAGCAAGGTGGCCATTCGGTCTTTAAGTTTTTGAATAAAGACCGATGCGATCGATTCTTGAACATATAATCGAGAGCCGGCACAACAGACATGGCCTTGGTTAAAGAAAATGCCGTTTACCACGCCCTCCACTGCTTGATCGATGGGAGCATCGCTAAATACGATATTGGCAGCCTTGCCTCCTAATTCGAGCGTCAGCTTTTTGGTGCTGGCTGCGGTCTCTTGTTGTATCCATTTTCCCACGGCAGTCGACCCTGTAAAGGCGATCTTGTTGATATTCGGGTGACGAACCAGCGCACTTCCTGTTTCGCCGGCACCGGTCAATATATTGACCACGCCCGGAGGGAGATCGGCTTCTTGTATGATGGAGGCTAGTTTAAGGGTAGTAAGTGAAGTGGTTTCGGCCGGTTTTAATACCACGGTGTTTCCGGTGGCCAGAGCAGGAGCCAATTTCCAAGCGGCCATTAGCAATGGAAAATTCCAGGGAGTAATTTGAGCCGCTACCCCCAGGGGTTTTGCGGACCTGTTGGGCAATGCGTATTCCAGTTTATCGGCCCATCCTGCGTAGTAGAAAAAATGATGACATGCCAATGGAATATCAATGTCACGACTTTCTCGAATGGGTTTTCCGCCATCGAGTGTCTCCATTACACTCAATTCACGGGCCTGTTCTTGCATTAGCCGGGCGATCCTGAAAATATATTTTCCTCTCTCTTTGCCTGACATTTTTTTCCAATACTTGTCAAATCCCTTTTTGGCGGCGGCTACGGCCTTGTCCACATCCTGTTCTGTGGCAACCGCGGCCCGATATAATTTTTTTTCTGTGGCAGGATTGATACTTTCCAAATACGTTCCCTTTTTGGGAGGCTGCCATTTTCCGTCAATGAACAGTTCGTATTGGTGTTGGATCTGCGCCGAAGCTGACGATTCAGGTGCGGGTGCATATTTCCAGCCGGCACCAAGTCGCAGGGGTTTGATAGTTGATTTATTTTTTGTTGCCATGGTTTGTATTAATCTACACTGAAATAATGAGGGGCTTGATAACAGCCCTCTTTTTCTTTTGCAATTTGCATCAGCACGTTATTGGCCAGACTACTGGCGCCAAAACGAAACCAATGGGGATGCATCCAGTCTGGTCCCAAGGTTTCATTGAGCATGACCAGATAGTGTAATGCTAGCTTCGAAGTAGAAATTCCACCGGCCGGTTTCATGCCTACTCTGTTTCCGGTCTTATAGTAATGATCCCTGATCGTCTCCAGCATCACCAGGGTTACGGGTAAAGTGGCGGCCGGTTGAATTTTTCCTGTTGAGGTCTTTATAAAATCAGCTCCTGCTGCAATGGCCAACTGGCTGGCTTTTCTTACATCGTCGAGTGAGCCTAGCTCGCCTGTTTCTAAGATCACCTTTAATCTTGCCTGTCCGCAAACTTCTTTTATGGCCGCGATCTCATCGAATACAAAAGCATATTCTCCTGCTAAAAAAGCGCCCCGACTGATTACCATATCAATCTCGTCGGCTCCTTCTTCGACGGCAAATTTTGTCTCAGCCAATTTAATGGAGCGGCTGCTTTGACCGGCTGGAAAGGCCGTGGCAACGGATGCTACTTTTACGGCTGAGCCCCCCAGTGCATTCTTTGCTGTTCGCACTTGCGAGGGATATACACAAATGGCCGCTACAGTCGGCAACCCCTCAAACGCATCATGTAAGTGAAGGGCTTTGTAGCAGAGCTGCTCAACCTTACCGGGGGTGTCCTTTCCTTCAAGGGTGGTGAGGTCGATCATACTGAGTGTCAGTAGTAATCCTTGCATCTTGCTATCTCCCTTGATGCTTCTTTTGGTAAACCGGGCTGCTCTTTCTTCGACGCCCGTTTGGTCAACAGGGGGTGCGGTCAAAAAAGAGGGGCTAAAGAGGGCGGGCCGAATGGGTTTTATAGAAGACATTGTTGGCTAAAAATAAAACTAATTAGTTATCATTGTTGCCCGATTGAGTTAACTTTCATAAAAATCCAACCATGGGCTCTATTAGAATTTTTTGCACCCTGCTGATCATTCTCAGCACCCGGCTGTTGATGGCACAAGCCACCTTTCCGGAAAATGGAGTGGCCGATCCGCGCGCTGGCTATTATGCCTTATTGCATGCCACCTTGGTAAAGGAGGCTGGTACCATCCTGACTGATGCTACGCTCGTTGTAAAAGATGGCCGTATTGTAGCGGTTGGCACGGGGTTGCCCGCTCCGGCAGGAGCCGTTCCCCTCGATTGTAAGGGAAAATTTATCTATCCTTCTTTTATTGACCTCTATGCTGACTATGGAATTCCCTCTGCTACGGCAGCAACTCGAGGTGGTGGCGGCGGATTTGATTTTTTGAGACCCTCTCAGCTCGAGTCTACCCAAAAAGGTCCCTACGGTTGGAACCAGGCCCTTCGCAGTGATGTGCAGGCGCACACACAATTTGCAGCCGACGATGCCAAAGCAAAGGCCCTTCGTGAGTTGGGATTTGGTGCTGTGCTCTCGCATGTGCGCGATGGGATCGCCCGTGGTACCGGTGTTGCCGTTACCCTGGCCAACGAAAAAGAAAATCTGATCATCATCAAAGAAAAAGCATCTGCACATTACTCCTTCAACAAGGGCAGCTCACAACAAAGCTATCCCAGTTCCATGATGGGGTCAATTGCTTTGCTGCGTCAAACTTTTCTGGATGCCCAATGGTACAAGACGCAACCTGCCGAGGAAGGTCTCAATCTTACCCTTAAGTCTTGGAACGAAAATCAATCTTTACCCCAGATCTTCGAGGCCGGTGACAAGTGGAATGTGCTGCGCGCCGACCGGATCGGTGATGAGTTCGGTGTTCAATATATCATCAAGGCCGGCCAAACCGAATACCAGCGTATTGCGGATATGAAAGCCACAAAGGCCTCCTTTATTCTGCCCCTTAATTTTCCTGCCGCTCAAGATGTAGAGGATCCCGCCGAGGCTCGCTTTGTGGCGCTAAACGATATGAAACATTGGGAGCTGGCCCCCACCGGACCCGCAGCCTTCGAAAAGGCGGGCATTCCCTTTTGTCTTACTACGGCAGACCTGAGCAACGTCTCTGCTTTTACCCGCAACTTGCAAAAGGCAAGAGAGTATGGGTTAAGTGATGCTGCTGCATTGGAAGCGCTTACCCGCACACCAGCCCGTATGCTGGGCATCGACGATAAAGTAGGAAGTCTCGAGGTGGGTAAACTGGCTAATTTTTTAGTGACCAATGGTCCACTCTTTAACGAGAAGACCTTGCTCTTGCAGAACTGGATACAAGGGATCAAGTACACCATTAAGGAAGATGCAGCAGCCGCCAATGGCTCATATCAGCTGATTGTAAATACAGCTTCTGGAAAAGAGACCTATCAACTCGAAATGAAATCGACCAGCAGTGCCACGGTGTATGCAAAAGATACCTTGTTATCGAAGTTTAGCTTCGATGGGAAGCAAGTCAAGATAAGTTTTGCACCGGCACCTGTTCGTCAACGTCCGGCCATGTCCGACAGCACAAGACGAAGTGGTGGTCCCGGTGGGGCGGCTCGTTTTATGGGGGCCATGGAACAACCCTTACCTGCTTCTGCTACACGATTGAGTGGAATTTCAAATGGTACCGAGTGGAACGGGGTCGGCACCGATTCGCTGGGCAATCCCTTGACCTGGACAGCTACGCTGGTCAAGTTAAGTTCGGCTCCTGCCATGGATTCTGCCAAGAAAAAAGAGATGCCCTTGCTTGGCAACGTCATTTACCCCTTTGTCGCCTTTGGTTGGGACCAGGGAAATCAACCTAAGTCGGAGACTATTCTTATCCGTAATGCCACTGTTTGGACCAATGAGAGCGAGGGCGTGCTCAAAGAAACAGATGTGCTGTTAAAAGGCGGTAAGATCGCCGCTGTTGGAAAGAATCTGGTGGATCCCACGGCCCGCGTGATCGATGGAACCGGAAAGCATGTTACGCCAGGTATTATCGATGAGCATTCGCATATCGCTGCTGCTTCTATCAATGAAGGTGGACAGTCCGTTACCAGCGAGGTACGCATTGCTGATAATCTAAACCCTGATGATATCAATATCTATCGTCAATTGAGCGGAGGGGTAACCACTTCGCATATTCTGCACGGTTCTGCCAATACGATTGGTGGACAGACTCAGTTGATCAAATTGCGCTGGGGCGCCGGAGACGAAGAACTTAAATTCAAGGGCTGGCCCGGTCAGATCAAATTTGCATTGGGAGAAAACGTAAAGCGCTCCTCTTCTCCATTGGGAAATAATCGCTACCCCGATACTCGTATGGGAGTAGAGCAGATCTTGGTCGATGCCTTTACCCGTGCAAAAGATTACCAGCGGGCCTGGGCTACGTATGAAACGAACAGAAAGGCTTTTGAAAGTGCCAAAAACAAAAAAGGACTTACAGCACCCTTGGCCCCGCGTCGCGATCTTGAGCTGGATGCCTTGGTAGAGATCCTGGAAAAAAAGCGATTTATTACCTGTCACTCTTATGTGCAGAGTGAGATCAATTCGGCCATGGAAGTTGCGAACCGAATGGGGTATACCGTCAATACGTTCACCCATATTTTGGAAGGGTATAAAGTAGCGGATAAGATGAAAGAGCACGGTTCTTTTGCCTCTACCTTCTCTGACTGGTGGGCCTACAAAATGGAGGTCGAAGATGCCATCCCTTATAACGCAGCTATTATGCAAAAGGTGGGTCTAACGGTGGCCATCAACAGCGATGATGCCGAAATGGCTCGACGTCTCAATCAAGAGGCTGCCAAGATCGTTAAGTATGGAGGAGTAACCGAAGAGCAAGCTTTAAAAATGGTAACACTCAATCCGGCCATTATGCTGCATGTCGATGATAAGGTAGGCAGTTTGCGGGTGGGAAAAGATGCTGATGTTGTCTTGTGGAGCGATCATCCGCTGAGTATTTATGCCAAGTCGCTTTACACTATCGTTGATGGAACGGTCTACTTTGACAGGGCCCACGATGAGCAGTTGCAGCAGCAAATAGAGGTCGAACGGTTACGACTGGTTCGTAAAATGAATGGCGAAAAGCGAGCGGGGGCGCCCACTATCCCTGCACAACCCAGCTACCAGTTGATGCACACCTGTCACGATCACGGCCATAGCCATGGTCTGTTGGTCATCGATAATGACGAAACTATCCAGAAATAAAAAAGAGATGCATATGCAAAAGATATTTTTAACCATCACCCTTGTTTTTTCATTAGCGGCCATACGTGCCCAAGAGACCGTATTGCCTGCCAAGGAGCAAAAAGGTTCCTATTATCTTACCAATGCCACCATTCATGTGGGTAACGGACAGGTAATCAGCAAAGGAACCATTAAAGTAACCAACGGTAAGATCGAGGCGGTCGGCAACAATATTTCCATACCCATTGAGGCCGCGGTCACCGACCTACAAGGACAAGATCTGTATCCGGGACTTATTTTGCCTAATAGCAGTTTGGGGCTGGTCGAGATCAGTGCAGTTCGTGCCACCCAAGATGTGCGCGAGATCGGGGAGTTGAATCCCAGCGTGCGCTCCATTGTGGCCTATAATTCAGATTCGAAAGTGATCAATACCCTTCGCTCCAATGGAATTTTACTGGCCAATGTAGTGCCGCAGGGCAATTTCGTGGCGGGTAGCTCTTCTGTCGTGCAATTGGATGCTTGGAATTGGGAGGATGCGGCGTATAGTACCGATGCGGGTATGCATGTTTATATGCCTGCTTTACTGCCTCGTCCGAGCATGGGTGGCAGGGGCGGTGGTTTCGGTGGCTTTGGTGGGGGACCCGCTGCCGGTGATCCTGTCAAAGAGGGACTCGAAAAGATCGAAGGACTGAAAACATTTTTCAGAGAGGCACGGGTATATCATCAGATCGCATCACCAGAAAAAACGAATCTTAAGTTCGAAGCCGTTCGGGCATTATTAGAAAAAAAGCAACGTCTTTATGTACATGCCAATACCGTGCGCCAGATCTTAGTAGCCTTAGATTTTGTGAAAGAATTTGATGTTGATATGGTGATCGTCGGAGGAAGTGAAAGCTACCAGGTGGCCGATCTGCTTCGCCAGCATCGCGTATCCGTCATATTGCAACAGCCTCACAGTTTGCCCACCGCCACCGATGATGATGTGGACCAGCCCTACAAGACCGCGGCCCAATTGCAAAAAGCAGGAGTACTCTTTGCTATTTCGGATGATGATTCACAGACTAGGGGTCGTAATCTGGCTTTCAATGCCGGCACGGCTGCTGCCTATGGACTTGGTAAAGAAGAAGCACTGGCTGCTATCACGCTCAATGCGGCCCGTATCATGGGCGTGGCTGATAAAACCGGTAGTATCGAAGTGGGCAAGGATGCCAACTTGGTAGTTAGCAATGGGGATCTACTCGATATGCGCAGCAGTAACGTTACCGCGGCCTACATTCAGGGAAGAAAGATCGACCTGACCGATAAGCATAAATTACTCAACGATCGTTTCGAGCAGAAATACGAGCTGAAAGGGAAGAAAGGGTTTTGATCCTTATTCCTTACCGTGACATTGTTTGAATTTCTTACCGCTTCCGCAGGGGCAAGGATCGTTTCGTCCAATACGCGGTCCTGCCGTAACAGGAGCCGGTCGGTCGTTTTCATTGGCTGCATAATCTTCTCCCGCCCGGTCCACCTCTTCTTTATTGGCCCGCATACGACTCATATCAGTGCGTTGCTGTCTGCCTTCGCGCAGCGGTGTTTCAGCCGCTTGCTGCGGTAAGGCAGCCC
>JBIIHS010000086.1:0-6997 GCA_044235515.1 Chitinophagaceae bacterium
TCGGTCTCTAGTTTTGTTATAAAATCTGCAGCACGCTGTCCGTAAAGGTCTTTAATGACTCTATTGTAATCCAAGATGGCCAATTGACTGGCCGGAAAGATAGTTGTCAAAAAATAGCGAGCGGCAGTGCTATCGGGTAAGGCGGCGCTTACTTTGGCTGCGGAGGCGGCCCGGTGATGCCCATCGGCAATATAGGTGCAGGGCACTTGTTCTTGAAATAGTCTGGTGATCGCTTCGATTTGCTGCGGCTGATCCACTACCCAAATACAGTGTCTAATACCATCTTCCGCCACAAAATCATAAAGAGGAATTTCTTGCTGTGCAGCCAACATCAATTGATTCAATGCGGGTACATCACGCATGGCTAAAAACACATTACCGGTCTGCGCTTTGATCGTATACATGTGATCGATACGATCTTTTTCTTTTTCCGGTCTGGTGAACTCATGTTTTTTGATCCGGTCTTGGTGGTAATCCTCTACGGAAGAGACGGCAACCAGTCCTGTTTGGCTGCGTCCGTTCATGGTCAATTGATAAATATAGTAGCAGGGCTTATCTTCTTGTATCAAGGTTCCCTGGCGGATAAACTGCTGAAGATTTTCGTTGGCTTTCTGATAGACTGCCTGGCTATGTATGTCGATGGTCTCTGCCAGATCGATCTCCGATTTGGTTACATGTAAAAAAGAATAAGGATTATCGCGGGCGGCGGCACGGGCCTCAGTACTGTTCAGTACGTCATAGGGTCGAGAAGCTACTTGCATTGCTAGCGAAGGGCTGGGGCGTAGTGCCCGAAAGGGTAGGATAGTGACCATGCTTTTACTTAACTTTTTTTCCGAGCGAATTCTTTTATAAAGTCAACCAGTATCTCAACCGACGACAGGGGGATAGCATTATAGAGCGAGACCCTGCATCCGCCAACACTGCGATGTCCCTCTATGCCAACTATGCCTTCAGCGGTGGCCGCATCGATAAATTCTTTTTGCAGCAACGGGGCATCCAGCAAGAAAACAGCATTCATCATACTGCGATCTTTTTTCTGAACAGGCAATTTGAAAAAGGGGATCGATTCGAGCGTGCTATATAAAAGGGTTGCCTTTTGCGCATTGATCTTTTCTATAGCGTGTACACCACCCTTTGCTTTTAGCCAGCGCAGTGTCAACAGCAGTACGTACACGGCAAAAACGGGGGGTGTGTTCAGCATGCTGCCCTCTTTAATGTGCAGCCGGTAATCTAAGAAGGAGGGGATAGTTCGCGTAACCTTACCCAAGCATTTTTTATTGACGACCACCAGACATACACCGGCGGCGCCCATATTTTTTTGCGCTCCGGCATAGATCAGGTCGAATCGATTGAAATCGAGGGAGCGGCTCAAAATATCACTACTCATATCGGCCACCAACGGACAGCCGCAATCGTAGGGAATATCATGCCATTGGGTTCCTGCGATGGTTTCATTGGTAGTAATATGCAAATAGGCGGACTGGGGATCCATATAAAGCGGAGAGGGAATGGCAGTAAAATTATTTTCCTCCCCCGAGCCTGCCAGTGAAACTTTTCCCAGTAGCGCCGCTTCTTTGATGGCTTTTTGAGACCAGGTACCGGTTTCCGTGTAGGAGGCCACCGCACCCTGGTCGAGTAAATTCATAGGAACCTGTAAAAATTGAAGCGTGGCGCCCCCATGTAATAACAACACTTCGTGATCAGCATCCAATTGCATCAATTCCCGCACCAGTTGACGGGCTTCTTCCATAACAGGAACAAAGAGTGAGGTCCGATGACCGATCTCCAGTAATGATAACCCGGAGTTATTGAAATTATGCAAAGCTTGCGCGGCCTGATCGATCACTTCGGCAGGAAGGGCCGAGGGGCCGGCATTGAAGTTATGTAGCTTCATCTAGGCAAATGTAACATACCTAATCGTGTTCGCGGCCTTTGATGGGATTGTTCTTATATGCCTCCTCCAATTGCTGTAGCGAAACGATGTCTTGGGCGCTATACGGCTGTCTAGACAGGGAGGCCAGTGAAGGTTGTCCGGCATTGACCCAGGCGGTTAGCCAAAGCGAGGCCACTGCCTCTAGCGAAGCGCGCATTCTACGTTCGACCATCCCTTGAAGCAGTTGGTCGTAGGCCAGTGTATAAGCGCTGGAGAATTGTCTGGTCAATTGTCCCTTTCTTTCTTCATAGGCATAGACCTGGTCGCTGTTAAATTGTTTTCTTAACATTTTTTCAGCCTTTAATACCGTATCGGCCGCTGCGGCACTTTGAATAACACGGCTCCAGATCAGTCCCATGGGGTCCTTGCAATAGGAGGCCTGTCCAATCAATAAATCCCATTCTGTATCGGCTAAGAGTTCAGGCACTCGACTTTCCCAAAAACCATGAATGCCGTGTTGCCCCGTTAATTGTCCGTTATGATTGCTACTGGCATGTAGGGGTACATGGATGTCGGCCACATAATGACCCAGCTCTGCGGCATATTGCAAGATCTTATCCGGGTCTTTTGCCATAAAGGCTCTGGTTAGTCGTTCCAGCATTACTTGTATCCACCACGGTGCGATTCCATAACGTGTTAAGCTATCTTCAGAGCAAGCAGCTACAGCCGTTTTCCAATCGCGCGGCAAAGACATGTAGGGGGCCGGTCCATAATGGTCTAAGTCTATGTAATGACGGGGCCCCTCTTGTTCCAACAGGTACCTTCTTTTGTCAGGGTCCACGGCATGAACCGACAGAAAATCAATATGCGGTTTAAAGAAGACCAGCATATCGGGGGGCAACAAGAATACCGCATGGTAGTTGATTTTTTGGTGTCCAAAAAATCCCCAGGCATGGGCGTAGTAAGACAGGCATAGTAAACATGCCAGTACATAAAAGCGTAACATAAAGGTTGAATTATTCTGCCCCTTCCGGATCGACTACTCCTCCGGTGACGGCATATTTCATAGCATCACCTGAACTGATCTTATTGATCTTTTTAACTTTTTCTCTGGGTAAAATATAGAGTTGTCCCGCAAAATTGTAACCCTGCGGCACATAGACAGATACATAATCAGCACCCAAATCGAATTTTTCCAATTCCTCATCGGTTACAAATCCAATGATCCATACCTCTGCCCCCAGTACATTGGCCAAAACGGCATTATTGAATTTTCTTTTGTTACCGGCAAACGCCTCAAAGAAATCACGGGTCGACGTATAAATAAGTTTGATACCCGGGGTCCGCTCCATCCATGTGTCAAAAAGGTTCAGCAGCCCTCCCATCAAGAAGTTTGAACTGATCCATCCCACCAATATAACAGAGAAGATGATCAATAAAAACCCCAGTCCCGGGATATTGACATAGGGGCGTAAAATACTGTCTACCCGTTCAAAAAGCCAGTAAAGGGTATAGCCCGTTATGGCGATCGGGGCTAAAATCACAAAGCCCTGCAAAAAATAGCCCACGATCCTTTTTAGCGGACTTCGGTAGGGGCGATTTTCGGGATGCATAGCCTTGATTTTGAGCTAAGTTACAGCAATTCCCAGGCTGGGGCCAGGGTTTTTACCCTTAGAAGATATGAGAAAAACCAAAGGAAACTTTTTATACTATAAAAGTTTCCTTAGTTTTGCGCCTCCTTTCAATCTCATTATCACACATGGAAGCCCAAGAAAGAATATTACAAAGCGCCGAAGCCATTTTTATGCGCATGGGTATCCGCTCGGTTTCAATGGACGATATCTCGGCCCAGTTGGGAATGAGTAAGAAGACCCTTTATCAATATTTCGAGGATAAGGATCAATTGGTGACCATGGTGGTCGGTCGACATTTTCAAACAAAATGTCTCGAACTCGAGGCTTGCTCCAATCAGGCCCAAAACGCGGTTCATGAATTCTTTTTGCTGCTGGACCGTCTCATTATCGATTTCACATCCATGAATCCGATCGTTTTGCACGATATGCAGAAGTTTCATCCGCTTGCTTACGCTTCGTTTACCCGCTACAAGCAAGAATTTGTATTGAGTTGCGTACGAAAAAATATCGAAAGAGGAAAAGAAGAGGGGTACTACCGCAGCGAACTCGACGCGGATATTATGAGCAAGTATCGTCTTGAGTCCATCATGATCCCCTTTAACCTGTCGGTCTTTCCTCCCGAACACTATACGTTGGTCTCAACGGCCAAACTGATCTCCGAGAATTTTATTTATGGGCTGGTTACCCCTCAGGGGCACGACCTGGTCGAGCAATATATTAATGAACGCAGAAAATAACGGGCTTATGAAACACTTCTTATTACTAATAACTACCGGTCTGATTGGTGCCCTTTCGTTGCAGGCAAGGCAGGGTGTCGAAACAACAATAGATACCACGCATTCTTTTTCGGCACAAGATGCCGTGCAATATGCTATGGCAAACAATGTGCAGGTAAAAAACGCCTTGCTGGCCATTCAGCTTCAGCAAGAGACCAACCGGCAAATCACTGCCAGTGCTTACCCGCATCTCAATGCCAGTATTAGCAATACGATCAACCCCAACGTGGCTACGCAGGTGATTCCCAATTTTATTTCTCCGGCCACCTATCAAGTGCTTATCGATAAGGGAGTAAAGGACGGCAATGGAAATCCTATTACCATGCCCGCCGAATTTGGATTTGTGGCCGCCCAGTTCGGAACACGCTTTTCTGCCAATGCGGCTGTTTCGCTATCACAGCTACTTTTCGATGGCCAGGTCTTTGTGGGGTTGCAAGCGCGTGATGCATCGATCGCCTTTGCCAAAAAGGGTTCGGAGTTAACGAGCGAAGTGATCAAGGCCAATGTGCTCAAGATCTATTATCAGTTATTGGCCGGTCGTACGCAACTTGAGTTACTCGATTCCACGATCGCCTTTGTAAATAAGAATCTTTCCGATACGCGCATATTATATGCAAACGGCTTTCGGGAAAAGCTCGATATCGATCGGGTTAATGTGCAGTTGACCAATTTGCAAACCGAGCGGAACAAGGTGATGAATTTATTGTCAAATGGCTATTATGGTTTAAAGGTATTGATGGGAATGCCCATGGCAGATCAATTGGTACTGACCGATACGCTCACCCCGACCCAGGTAAAAGAGGGTATGCTCGAAACGATGGAGTATCGCTACGAGGACAGAAAAGAGTTTCAGTACGCTCAGATCGGTAAGCAATTGGGTGAGTATAACATCAAGCGTTATCAATTAAGCAAGATCCCTACCATTGCCCTCAGCGGAGTCTATGCAAAAAATGCCCAACGAAACCAATGGAATTTTCTAAAGGGCAATCAAAATTGGTTTACGATCTCTAACGTTAGTCTTAATATGACCATTCCTATTTTCAATGGCTTTGTGACGCGCTCCCGCATTAGCCAGACACGGATTGAACTGCAACGTACCCTCAATGAGATCGAAGGGTTAAAGCGAACCATCGATAGTGAGGCCGGCAGTGCCCGGAATAATTTTCAGTCGGCCATAGCTCGGCTCGATGCGCAGCAACAGAATCTCCAATTGGCCGAAGCAGTCTACACACAGATCAAGAAAAAGTATGAGCTGGGCGTGGGGTCACAAACCGAGATCAATATTGCTCAAAACGAGTGGAAGGCCGCGCAGACCAATTATGTATCGGCCCTGTCCGACGCCATGATGGCCCGCATCGATTGGTTAAAGGCAATCGGAAAACTATAGTCAATATTTATTTGATCTTCTTTTTTAAAATACATCCTCAAAATTGATTCATATGAAAACGAACCGTAACCTCTTTTTATTCTTCTTGCCTGCTTTTGTACTGATGTCATGCGGCGGAGAAAAGAAAGATAGCAGTGATGCCAAGCAACTACGCGAACAGATCGAGCAGGTTAAAAAGCAGAAAGCTACGCTCGATGCCACCCTTCGCGATCTAGAGTCGCGCTTGGCAAAAGCCGATCCCTCATCGGCACAGCCTGCCTTATTAGTTTCTATCGATACCCTTCGTATTGGCTCCTATACCCACTATATTGATCTGCAAGGCCATGTTGATGCAGAGGGCATGGCCTATGTTGCACCATCGGGTATGGGTGGGGTGGTCAAATCCGTTTTGGTCAAAACCGGTCAGCGTGTCTCGAAGGGGCAGACTTTATTGGTATTGGATGATGCCATGGCCCGTCAATCCCTGACCGCAGCGCAACAGCAGGTCAATATTTTGTCGGCCCGTCTTACACAAGCCACAACGATCTATGAGCGCTATCAGAATCTATGGAAGCAAAATATCGGTGCAGAGATCAGTGTGATCAATGCCAAAGCCGATCTAGATGCGCTCAGTGCACAATTAAAAGCTGCACAAGCACAAGTGGGCATGGCCCAAGAGCAAGTCAATATGACGCGCGTCAAGGCCGAGATCAGCGGCGTAATCGATGAACTTAATGTAAAAGTGGGAGAGATGTTCACGCCGCAGGCTGCCGCTACGCCTGGTATGGGGATCCGTATTGTCAACGCCAGTCAATTGAAAGTAGTAACGTCGGTCCCCGAAAATTATGTCAACCTGGTCAAAAAGGGTAGTCGTGCCGAAATAGAAATTACCGAATCGGGTTTGCCTGCTTTTGCATCTACCCTCTCTGTGGTAGGAGCTGCCATCAATCCCAATACGCGATCCTTTAGTGCCGAGGCTTCTTTGCCAGCCAATCCGCTTTACAAACCCAATCAAAATGCCAAGGTCCGTATAATGGATTACGAAAATAGCAGTGCCCTTACCGTGCCGCTCAACACCGTGCAGCAAGATGAGACAGGAAGTTATGTGTATGTGGCTGTGCTTGCCAATCAGCAACTGCAGGCACAGAAAAAAGCTGTGGTAACCGGATCGGCCTACGGGGGGATCATTGAAATAAAGTCTGGCCTCAAAGAGGGCGATCTGCTGATCACCAGGGGTTTTCAGGATGCCTACCAAGGCCAACCCGTAAAGACCTTGCAATAACTACGATCTGACACAGAATAGCCACGTAAAAATATTCGCTATGAAATTGCCTCAAGCAATAGAAAA
>JBIIHS010000003.1:0-21581 GCA_044235515.1 Chitinophagaceae bacterium
TGGTCTCGCTGTTGATGATCTTGGCCGCCATGCCCTGGCCCTTCCGAACCGGGATCGGTAATCCCGCCTGGTTTCCC
The DNA here is from genome assembly GCA_044235515.1 of Chitinophagaceae bacterium. Lineage (GTDB taxonomy): Bacteria > Bacteroidota > Bacteroidia > Chitinophagales > Chitinophagaceae > JJ008. The sequence continues at coordinate 78 of JBIIHS010000003.1, forward strand.
GGTATGTGATTGATCCGTTAAACGAACGCTATGCCTCATTATTATCGATTGGGTTCCATCCCCCACAAACGACATACTCAATTCAGAAAACCGGATGGCACGCTCTACAGCGAGCAGCTTTTTTCTACGGAAGGATTCAGTGATGATTATGCCTTGCTCTATCACTGTCATCCACCTACACAGATCATCCGCACCGAGCCGCAGCAGGATGTATCGCCACAGATCGCCGAGGAAAAGATGTTGCAGCATCGCAGCTTCGAGGGTTTTAATGTGCCTCGCATCGACGATTATTTGCAAAGTCGCATTCCGGTGTTGGTCAATAGCGATTGTCATATTGTGTTGGCCGCCCCGCGCAAAAGCACCACCGATTATTTTTATAAGAATACCGACGGAGACGAGATGATCTTTGTACACGAGGGCAGCGGAAAAGTATTGACCCAATATGGTCAGCTCCCTTTTAGCTATGGAGATTACATTGTTCTACCGCGGGGCACCATCTATCAGATTCACTTTGATACGCCAGAGAATCGACTATTTATTGTGGAGTCCTTTACCCCATTACGTTATCCTAAGCGCTATACCAGCCGTCGCGGTCAACTAATGGAGCACTCGCCATATTGCGAAAGAGATATTCGGCCGCCGCAAGACCTGTTGACCATCGATCAAAAAGGAGATTTTTTGATCAAGGCCAAGAAAAAAGGAATTCTTTACGGGTTGCATTATGGCACCCATCCTTTTGACGTGGTGGGCTGGGATGGATGTTGTTATCCCTTTATTTTCTCCATACACGACTTTGAGCCCATTACCGGGCGGGTGCATATGCCACCTCCCATTCACCAAACCTTTGAGACCGACGCGTTCGTGGTTTGTTCATTTGTGCCTCGTTTATTCGATTATCATCCGCAAGCCATTCCGGCGCCGTATAATCACTCTAATATCGATAGCGATGAGGTGATCTATTATGTGGATGGTGATTTTATGAGCCGCAAGTCGGTAACCAGGGGTATGATCACCCTGCACCCCGCTGGTATTCCCCATGGGCCGCATCCTGGGGCCGTAGAAAAAAGCATTGGGGCCAAAGAGACCAAGGAGCTGGCCGTAATGGTCGATACCTTCCGCCCACTCATGCTCACCCGTCAGGCTTTGGAGATCGAGAACGGGAATTATGTAATGAGCTGGGCTGAGTAGGGGTTGGCGGGTCATGAAATGGAGACAGGCTTTCAAAAGGCTGGTTATCAATTTATTGTATTAATTTCTGCTTACCGTATCACAGGTTTTCCACCAACGGGGAAAAATTCGGTGATTTTCTTCGTTATTCCCTGATAACGACCTATCTTTGCACCCCTTAAAATCGTATGTCGAAACAACCGCTGATCAAGCAAGACGGAATTATTTTGGAGGCATTGTCAAATGCCATGTTCCGTGTAAAGCTCGAAAACGGTCACGAAATCTTGGCAACCATCTCTGGAAAAATGAGGATGCACTACATCCGTATTCTTCCCGGAGATAAAGTGGGTGTAGAGCTTTCTCCATACGATCTGACAAGGGGACGGATCAATTTCCGATATAAATAAGACCGAAAAATAAAACAAGATGAAAGTAAGAGCCTCCATTAAAAAGCGCAGCGTCGACTGTAAGATCGTTCGTCGCAAAGGCAAGCTGTACATCATTAACAAAAAGAACCCTCGCTTTAAGCAACGCCAGGGCTAATCTTAGTTTATAACCTACTCAACAATAACAAACAATTATGGCTCGTATTGCCGGTGTTGATTTACCAAAAAACAAAAGAGGAGAGATCGGTCTCACCTATATCTACGGAATTGGTCCTGCCACTGCCCGTTATATTTTAGACAAGCATAACATTAATCGCAGTAAGAAGGTGCATGAATGGAATGACGATGAGCTTAATGCCATCCGTTCTGTGATCACCGAAGAGCTGAAAGTAGAAGGACAGCTTCGCTCCGAAGTACAAATGAGCATCAAGCGTTTGCTTGATATTGCCTGTTACCGGGGCCTACGTCATCGTAAAGGATTGCCTGTTCGTGGTCAGCGTACCAAGACCAACAGCCGTACCAGAAAAGGAAAACGTAAAACCGTGGCCGGTAAGAAGAAGGCCGCTAAAAAATAATTAACCGAAGAGTTTAATCATCATGGCAAAAGCACAACAACAGCAACCCAGCGCTAAGGTCGCCGCAAAGAAAAGAGTCGTTAAAGTTGACTCCTATGGCGACGCTCATATCTCTGCCACTTTCAACAACATCATCATCAGCCTTACCAATAAGACTGGTCAGGTGATCTCTTGGAGTAGTGCCGGTAAGATGGGATTCCGCGGATCTAAGAAAAACACACCGTATGCCGCTCAAATGGCTGCTGCCGATGCTGCTCGTGCTGCTTTCGATGCCGGCCTTAAGCGGGTAGACGTATATGTTAAGGGGCCTGGTTCAGGTCGTGAGGGTGCCATCCGTTCTTTGTCTCAAAGCGGAATCGAAGTGGTCATGATCAAGGATGTAACACCGCTACCTCATAACGGTTGCCGTCCGCCCAAAAAGAGAAGAGTATAATTGACATACGCCATCAGCGTTTCATTTTATTAAAGGGTGCGCGATTAATTTTTTCAAAGCTTTTTACCGATCGCGACACCGGTTTCTAAAAAAGCTTAAATGAACAATCACTATGGCAAGGTACAATGGTCCTAAGACCAAGATCTCCCGCATTTTTGGGGAGCCCATCCTGGGTAATGGAAAATGGCTGGGAAAGAACAGTAATCCTCCCGGTCAACACGGCGAAAAGCGTAAACGTAAATCGCTTGGCGAATATGCCTTGCAATTGCGCGAGAAGCAAAAGGCCAAATACACCTATGGGGTGTTAGAGAAACAATTCCGCAAAACCTTCGAAGAAGCGGCTCGTCGCAAAGGGGTTACCGGTGAAAACCTGATCCAATTGCTCGAAGCTCGTTTGGATAATACGGTTTTCCGTATGGGAATCGCTCCCTCTCGTCCCGCTGCTCGTCAGCTGGTTAGCCACAAGCATGTCGAGGTCAATGGAAAGGTGGTGAACGTACCTTCTTTTCAATTGAAGCCAGGAGACATGATCACCGTCAAGATCAGTAGCAAGGAGCGTGCCTCTATTTCGGGTGCCGTACGGGGAAAGAATCCCAAGTACAATTGGCTCGATTTTAATGAGACCGAGTGCAAGGGAACTTTTATCGCTTATCCAGAAAGAGAGAACGTGCCCGAGAATATCAAGGAACAACTTATTGTCGAATTGTACTCCAAGTAATAGCTGAGGAGTTCATTCTTTAACATTTAAAGCAATCAATATGGCCATCCTGAATTTTCAAAAACCCGATAAGATCATTCTTCAAAAAGCGTCTGACTTTAACGCGCTGTTCGAGTTTCGCCCCTTGGAACCCGGTTATGGTGTTACCATTGGAAACGCTCTGCGTCGTGTATTGCTCAACTCGCTCGAAGGATACGCCATCGTTGGCGTTAAGATCGAAGGGGTCGATCACGAGTTTGCCACCCTCAAAGGGATCAGCGAAGACGTGGTAGAGATGCTGCTCAATTTAAAGCAGGTTCGTTTCAAGAAGATAGGAGACCAAGACCTTAGCTCCGAAAAGATCAATCTTTCCATTAAGAATAAAACTGAGTTTACGGCCGCCCTGATCGGAGAGAATACGCAATCTTTCCAGATCATGAATCCCGAGCTGTTGATCTGTACGCTCGATAATACGGCCCGTCTCGAGATGGAATTGACCATTGGAAAAGGACGTGGATATGTATCTGCAGAGGATAATAAGCCCAAAGAAGCTCCTCTGGGTTATATTCCGGTCGACGCCATCTATACGCCGATCAAGAATGTAAAATACAGCATCGAGAATACCCGTGTGGAGCAGCGTACTGACTTCGAAAAGTTGATCATGGAAGTGGCTACCGATGGAACCATTCATCCCGAAGAAGCTGTTAAACAAGCTTCCCGTATTCTCATTCAGCATCTGATGATTATTACTGACGAGAACATCACCTTCGATAATAAAGAGGAGAAGAAAGAAGACCTGGTCGATGAGCAAACCCTTCAGTTGCGCAAAGTGTTGAAGACTCCGCTCGAAGATCTCGATCTTTCTGTTCGCGCCTTTAACTGTCTGAAAGCCGCCAAGATCAATTCCTTGAGTGAATTGGTTCAGTACGAGCAAGAAGACCTGATGAAGTTCCGCAACTTCGGACAGAAGTCTCTCTCCGAGATCGAGCAGGTGCTCTCTGAAAGAGGGTTGCACTTTGGTATGGACTTGGTAAAACTGGGTATCGACCTGAGTGAATTTTAATCATATTCATTAACGCTTTTCTTAGCGAGAAGCAACCACTGCAATTCCTGACACGGTGCAGTGTTCATAAAAACAAAACGTCATGCGTCACGGAGACAAAGTAAACAACCTCGGCAGAAAGAAAGCCCATCGCGATGCCCTGCTGAGCAATCTGGCTTGTCAGCTTATTGCCCACAAGCGAATTGTAACCACTACCGCCAAGGCCAAGGCCCTGCGTGTGTATGTAGAACCCATCATCACTAAAGCAAAGGAAAACACCACCAATCAGCGCCGTGTGGTTTTCAGCTACCTGCAAGATAAAGAGGCCGTTAAGGAACTCTTTGGCGCGGTAGCCGAGAAAGTGGCCGGCCGACCTGGTGGATATACCCGTATTATTAAGTTGCGTTTTCGTGTCGGTGATAATGCCGACACGGCGATGATTGAACTGGTCGATTTCAACGAGATCTATGGTAAAGGAAAAGGAGAAGAAAAAGCAACGGCCAAAAAGACCCGTCGCTCCGGTGCCCGTAAAAAGGCCACGGCTCCCGCCGAGACACCTGCTGTCGCTGAAGCCAGTGCTGAGTCTACGCCTGCTGCTGAATAATCTTTTAGCAAATTGTATAACAATGCCCTTCTTCTTGAGGGGCATTTTTTTTGGCCCTAGTGTTCGGCCGATATTTTAGATGACCAGTGAAAGCAATCAGTTATTTTTGCCGCACAAACATTGGCTATGAGATCTGTATCCGTAGGATTGGTCCAGATGAGTTGCACGGCAGACAAGACCGCTAATCTGAGCAAGGCCATTCAGGAAATCGAAAAGGCGGCCGCCAAAGGGGCGCAACTAGTCTGTCTCCAGGAGCTTTTCACCTCCCTTTATTTTTGTGATGTAGAGGCCTATGAAAATTTTCAATTGGCCGAGCCGATCCCAGGCCCCTCCACCGAGGCCTTGCAACAAGTTGCCAGCCGACTGGGCGTTGTGATCATTGCCTCGTTATTCGAAAAAAGGGCAGAGGGGCTTTATCATAACACTACAGCCGTTATTGATGCCGATGGAACGTATCTGGGTAAGTATCGAAAAATGCATATCCCGGACGATCCGGCCTACTATGAAAAATTCTATTTTACGCCTGGCGATCTAGGCTATAAAGTATTCAAGACAAAATTCGCCACCATTGGGGTGCTGATCTGTTGGGATCAGTGGTATCCCGAGGCGGCTCGAATTACCGCCCTAATGGGAGCCGAGATCTTATTTTATCCAACGGCCATAGGGTGGGCAACTAGTCAAGACCCTGCTACGAATACCGAACAGTATGGGGCTTGGCAAACCATGCAGCGCAGCCATGCTGTGGCCAATGGAGTTCATGTGGTAAGTGTTAATCGGGTGGGGTTGGAGCAAAATGGTGCCATGCAGTTCTGGGGCGGTTCATTTGTATCCAATCCTTTTGGAACCTTAGTATGGCAGGGATCGCATGATAAAGAAGAGACAGTAGTAGTGAATGTGGATCTCTCCAAGACCGATCATTACCGAACGCATTGGCCCTTTTTGCGAGACAGACGTATCGATTCTTACCAGCCTATTACCAAGCGCTATGTCGATGAGAACTGATCTGCATACACCCAAAGAGCTCGGGTATTATTTTCCGGCTGAATTCGCACCCCATGTGGCCACCTGGCTCAGCTGGCCGCACAAGGAAGCGTCTTGGCCAGGCAAGATCAATTCGGTCTATCCGAGCTATGTGAAGTTTATCAAAGAGCTGACCAAGGGGGAACTTGTCAGGATCAATGTGGTCGATCAGCTCATGCAACAGCAGGCTACTGATTGGCTGCTTCGTTTTGATGTGGATCTTTCGAGAGTGGAGTTCTTTTTGCATCCCACCAACGATGCCTGGTGTCGTGATCATGGTCCCGCCTTTTTGATCAACCCGAATGCCGTGCAAAAAAAAGTGATCGTGGATTGGGGCTATAATGCCTGGGGAAATAAATATCCGCCCTACGATCTCGATGACGTTATCCCTACGCGTATTGCCGAACACTATTCTTTACCGGTATGGCACCCCGGGATCGTCATGGAAGGCGGAAGTGTTGAATTCAACGGGGCGGGGGCCTTGCTAACATCCACGGCATGTCTATTAAATCCCAACCGTAATCCGCAGCTGAATCAAGAGCAGATCGAAAATTATTTACGTAACTATTATGGAGTGGATCAGGTTCTTTGGGTAGACGAAGGCATTGTTGGGGACGATACCGATGGCCATATTGATGATACGGTTCGTTTTGTGAATGCCGACACGGTACTGACCACAGTAGAATCCGATCGTTCAGATGAAAACTACGAACGCTTACAAACGAATCTGCGTCAGTTAAAGGCCATGCGGTTAACGGGTAATCGGTCGCTTACCGTTGTAGAGTTGCCCATGCCCACGGCGCTTCATTACGAAGACCAGCGGCTTCCTTGTTCTTATGCTAATTTTTATATTGCCAACCGGTCGGTGATTGTGCCCGTATTCCATTGTAAGCAAGATGAGATCGCCTTGCGGATCATCGAGCAGTGTTTTCCCGGGCGCGAAGTAGTGGGTATCGACTCGGTCGATATCATCTGGGGATTAGGGAGTTTTCATTGTCTGAGTCAGCAAGAGCCCTTGGTATAATTTGTGTACATCTTTGATCGTACAGCCCCGTAAAGGGGTTATTTTTGCGCAATTTGTTTTTACCGCTAATTTCACCCTATGCCTTTATCTACTTCTTCCGCTGTGTTGGTACTTGCTGACGGGTCGGTTCATCAGGGTCAGGCCTTTGGGGCCCTGGGCACGACTACCGGAGAGATCTGCTTCAATACCGGGATGACCGGCTATCAAGAGGTGTTTACCGACCCCAGTTATTTTGGACAGATCCTGATCATGAACGCTGCGCATATCGGAAACTATGGCGTAAAGGATCTAGATGTAGAATCTGACAGCATCAAGATTAGTGGATTGATCGGCCGTAATCTGGAGCCGCTCTATTCGAGACGTCAGGCGGCGGCCTCACTACAAGATTACTTGCAACAAAGTGGTGTGGTGTCGATCCAAGGAGTGGACACCCGTTCACTGGTGGCTCATATTCGGACCAAGGGGGCTATGAACTGTATCATTTCGTCTGAGACCGATGATGTGGCCGCTCTCAAAAAGAAATTGGCACAGGTTCCCAATATGGATGGACTGGAATTGGCTTCGAAGGTCAGTACTAATACCGCCTATGAAATGGGGAATAGCGCATCGGATATTCGGATCGCTGTTATGGACTACGGGGTCAAAAAAAATATCTTGCAGTGTATGGTAGATCGCGGGGCCTATGTCCGGGTCTTTCCAGCTCGTACCCCTTTACAGGAAGTAAAGCAATTTGATCCACATGGATATTTTATATCCAATGGGCCGGGCGATCCTTCTCCCATGAACTATGCGGTTTCGCTGGTCAAAGAAGTGATGAAAGAAGGCAAGCCACTCTTTGGTATCTGTTTGGGTCATCAGTTGTTGGCACTCGCCAACGATATCCCTACTTTTAAGATGCATCACGGTCATCGCGGTCTCAATCATCCGGTCAAAAATCTAGAGACAGGACGCTCCGAGATCACGACACAAAATCATGGTTTTGGGGTTGATCCCGATGCGGTCAAGAAGGCCGATCATATTCAGGTAACCCATGTCAATTTGAATGATCATTCCATAGAGGGTATTCGGGTAAAAGGGAAACCCGCCTTCTCCGTGCAGTATCATCCCGAAGCGACACCGGGTCCGCACGACAGTCGTTACTTGTTTGATCAATTTATAGATATGATCAAGGCCTCTAAAAATTAAGTATGAAGGTCTCCATTATCAATGGCCCTAATTTGAATCTGTTGGGCAAGCGTGAGCCGGAACTGTATGGTGCCGTTTCGTTTGATGATTTCCTTCGCTCGCTCCAAGAGCGATTTCCCAACATTACCATCGAATATTATCAAAGCAATGTAGAGGGAGAGCTGATCAACGAGATACAACGAGCGGGTTTTTCTTCCGATGGGATCATTTTGAATCCCGGAGGATATACGCATACCTCGGTGGCTATTGGCGATGCCGTAGCGGCTATCAAGGCCCCGGTTGTGGAGGTACATATTTCTAATGTACATGCCCGCGAAGAATTTCGCCGCCAATCTTTTGTGAGCCCCAAAGCGGTTGGCACCATTTGCGGATTAGGGTTAGAGGGCTATGCCCTGGCCTTGCAATGGTTGACGCGCCGCGCTTAATTTTTTTGCAGCTTATCTAATTTGCCTACGTACAAACTACGTCCGTGGGTTCCGATCACGATCTCGTTGTCTCTTTGCTGAATGGCAATATCATGTACCGGTACTGAGCGGGGCATTCCGGTTTGCCAGGCCTTATAGGTTTTTCCTCTGTCAAAACTTACATACAGTCCACCGTCGGTTCCCACATAGAGAAGGTTCGGATTTTTGGGATCTTCTCTGATCACATTGACGGATTCAAGGGGTAAGTTCCCTGCAATGGGCTGCCAGCTTATTCCCTTGTCTTCGCTAACATAAACGAAGGGTTCAAAATTATCGGATCGATATCCATTCAAGGTTACATAGACACGGTTCTCGTTATGTTGCGAAGCCACCACACGACTGACCCAAAGTTGTCGGGTATCAAGACCAGTAGGTATGAATCCTGTTTTGGGACTCTTACTCTTGTCTGCCGTTCCGATGCGATGCAGGGGGGTCCAGGTATAGCCACCATCTTCGGAGCGGTGCAGGTTCCCGTCATCGGAACCGGTGTAAAGCAGTCCAAAGCGAAGCGGCGATTCATCGATTGTGGTGATGGTTCCATAGGGTACATTACCGGGTATTCCTCCTTTGGTCAGATCGCCGCTGACCAATACGAGACTATCTCCTCTATTTAGAGAACGATATACCCGATTGGCCCCATAATAAAGAATATCCTGGTTGTGTCGGCTGAGCATAATGGGGGTTTGCCAATTGAAGCGCAAGGGCTTTTCTCCCAACTGATGTTGTGGACGAATGCTCTTTGCAGTGCCGGACCTGTCTTTTTGATAACGAGCGTAGACGCCAAACTGCGAACCGGAGTAGATCGTATTGTTGTCTCTTCTGTCTACTTGTGCTTGCATGCCGTCTCCGCCGTTTATCATTTTAAATCCATACTGTCCATTATCGATCCAGCCAATATCTTCTTTGTGGGTAGCGGGTCCCCACCAGCTTCCATTGTCCTGTAATCCGCCGTATACATTATAGGGCTTGGCATCGTCCGTGGTAATGGCATAGTACTGCCCTACGGCCGGGGTATTTGCCTTGAACCAATTGTCGCCGTTATCATAGCTAATATTGACCCCGCCATCATTCCCATTGATAATATGACTGTCTCGTTTTGGGTTGACCCATAGGGCATGGTGATCGGCATGCACGTTTCCTTTATCCATGTTGGTAAAGGACTTGCCCCCATTGGTAGATACCTGTGCGCTAAAGCCCAGTATAAAGACCTTGTCGGGACTTTGATAAGAGGTGTAGATCTTGGCAAAATAATATCCGTAAGTATTAAAGATCCCGATGGGCTTTTCGTGGGTTTTTTTCCAGTGAAGGCCTCCGTCATCACTTCGGTATACTTCGCATCCGGGTATTCCGTTGTTCTGAAATCCGTCATCACTATCCAGCCAATCCCATAATACGGTGGGCGCGTAGTGGCCGGCCGCCACTTTTTCTTTGATCTGCGCTACACTGTATTGTCTTGGAAAGCGATTCTTTCTTAAAAAGCTTTCCAGTTTGCCATTATCAAGGGCTGCAAATTGGGCAGTGGTCAGCGCCCGAAAGTCTTCTTTGGTGTACGAAGAATCGGTACTCGAACTTTTAGCGGGTAAGGGAGTGTTATTGTCGACTATCGCATATGCTATCTGCGGGTTACCCGGAAAATAGCAAACTCCGATACGGCCTATTTTATTGCCTTGCGGAAAGCCGCTTCCTTCTCCGGAAACTTTTTGCCAAGTGGATCCTCCATCCGTGCTACCATAGATCCCGCTAGAGGGACCGCTTTCTTCAAATTTCCAGGCCTTTCTGTTCTTCTGCCACATAGCCGCGAGTAAGCGGTTGGAATTAGTGGGGTCCATGGCCAGATCTACACAGCCTGTTTGGGCGTTCACAAAAAGAGATTGCTGCCAGGTGATTCCCCCATCGGTGGTTTTGTAAACTCCTCTCTCGTTATTGTCTGTGTAGAGATGTCCGAGTACGGCTACCCAGGCGGTCTTGGGATCGGTAGGGTGCAATTCGATATCGCCAATATGGTGTGATTCGGGCAGCCCGCGGTAGGCCCAATTTTTTCCATTATCGGTCGAAAGATAGATACCCGTTCCAGCGTAAGATGAGCGACTGCTATTGGCCTCTCCGGTGCCCGCCCAGATCATACGTGGGCTGCTATTCCAATTGATCGCGATATCTCCTAAAAAAAGAATATCGAGGCTATCCATAATAGGCGTAAAACTTTGGCCGTTATTAACAGTATGCCAAAGTCCACCGGTGGCATAGGCCACATAGAATTCGGTGGGGTCATTGGGGTTGGCTTCCACATCGACCACGCGCCCACTCATGATCGAAGGGCCGATGGAGCGGAAAGAAATCTTGCTCAGTAAGCTATCGCCAAAAAGAGATTTTCGCTCCCCCAGTGAACGCAACCTGTCGACCCCCGAGGTCTGCGTAACTTGCGCCAAAAGGGAGCAGAGGGGTAAACTGAGGAGAAGAGCCAGGGACAAGCGGAGCAAAGCAGATGATTTAACTTGCATAGCAGGAATTTTTTGGCAAGAGTACATATATATCAAACTTACAAAAATGCGATCATTTCTTTTGATTTTACTGGTTTCTTCCCTGCCGCTTTCTGCGCAGTGGAAAGATTTTATCGTATCCCCGCGAGGCGATACCCTAAACCGGGTAGATAGGGGTGGTAAAAAGCAGGGTCCTTGGGTACTCTCCGTTCCCGAACTGCGTGGTGAAAGAGGATACGAGGAGGAGGGTCATTATGTAGAAGACCTACGAGAAGGTATTTGGAAGCGGTTTTCTCAAGAGGGGGTCAAGATCGCCGAAGAAAATTATCGGTGGGGAAAGCTGCATGGACGTCAACTTTACTTTTCTTATTTCGGAGGATTGGTCCGCGAAGAGAACTGGTGGGCCATGGATCCCTTACGAGCCTTTGACACGGTAGCCGTGTACGACTTGAAAGATCTGGATAAGAAAGTTGCAGACCTGGTGGTAAAGAACGAAGGAGTCTCCATACGACACGGGGTTTTCAGATATTATGATCCGCGTACCGGAAAGTTATTATCACAGGAGCACTATGTAATGAACAAGCTAAAAGAAGAGGAAGAGAAGGCGGCGGTTATCAAAGAACGCTAACCGTCACCTCGTCTTCCTCTTACCTATTGTTTGGAATCTTTATTTTTTAGAATCCCTTTTTGGCCTCTTGGGCACGTTGCATCGGATTGCCGGCCTGGCCGCCCCCGGAACGTCTTCCGCCGCTTTGTCCTTGCTTAAAGATAGTAAAGCGAGAAGGAGCGGAAAGTGTGCGCCAGCTATTGTTACTCTCATCTATATCGGCTGTTTCCCGCAATGGATCGAGCTTGATAGAAGCGACTTCTTTTTCTTTTATAAACGATTTGACGACCTTCTTTTCATTGAGACGCCATACTTGTGCGGGTATCTTTTCTGTTTCCTTGCTGCCATCTTTGAAGGTCCACTCTATGATGATGGGCATGACCAATCCTCCCTTGTTCGAGAAAGTAAGCTCATATTGATGCAGGTTGGCGTATCTATTTTTTTCTTCCTGGGTCAGTTGTTCCGGAGCACCGCCACCCATGGTAATCTCCCGGCGGCTGGTGTCATAGGGCTCCAGTCCTCTGGCATAGCGCCAGTAAAAATCACGAAGTGTCGTATCGGCATCTGTAGCAAATACGATCGTTGAGTCGGTGCGGTTTCTGATCTTAGAAATATCTTCGAAGGTATTGACCAAGGGCTTGTCGGCACTGCGGCGCATGGTCGTAGTGCGAGCCGTCCCAACATTGGCCATACTGGTATCGGCTACCGCATATTTTACGGTATCGAGCGAAATGTCACAGGCTTCGGTGCTGTAGAACCAACCCCTCCAGAACCAATCCAGGTCTTCGCCGCTCGCATCTTCGAGCGTACGGAAAAGATCGGCTGGCTCTGGATGTTTGAAGGCCCATCTTCTGGCGTATTCCTTAAAGGCATAATCGAATAATTCACGACCCATAATGGTCTCTCTCAAAATATTCAATCCGGTGGCGGGCTTGGAGTAGGCATTGGGGCCGAATTGAACAATATTGTGACTGTTGGTCATAATCGGCTCCAGTTGATCCTTAGGGAGCTTCATATAATCTGTAATGTAAGCAGCAGGACCTCTGCGGCTGGGAAATTTATTATCCCACAACTCTTCGGCAAGGTATTCTACGAAGGTATTCAGTCCTTCGTCCATCCAGCTCCATTGTCTTTCATCACTATTGATGATCATGGGAAAGAAGTTGTGGCCTACCTCATGAATGATCACGCCGAGCATTCCGTTCTTGATGCTCTCGCTATAGGTACCGTCTTTTTCTGTTCTACCATAGTTGAAGCAGATCATAGGGTATTCCATGCCATTCGACGCTTCGATACTCTGGGCCACAGGATAGGGGTATGGAATGGTAAAATCGGAGTAAGTCTTGATCGTGTGGGCCACGGCCTTGGTAGAGTAGGGGCGATAGAGACCATAGGCCTCTTTGCCGTAACCACTCATGCACATTACTTTTTTCCCTTCTACATAAATGGGCATGGCATCCCAAACAAATTTTCTGGAGGAGGTCCAGGCAAAATCCCTAACGTTATCAGCTTTGTAGATCCAGGTTTTTTTGGTGGTCAGCTTTTTTTTCTCTGCTGCTTTTGCCTCGTCAAGCGTTACGATCTCGATGGGTTCTTTCGCTGTCTGGGCTTGTTTCCAGCGGGCTTGTTGTGCCGGGGTAAGCACCATCGGGTAGTTCTGGCACTCACCCGTTGAAAGGACTACGTGGTCGGCGGGCACGGTCATTTGCACGCGAAAATTACCGAAGGTCAGTGCAAATTCACCCCGTCCGGTAAATTGCTGATTTTGCCAGCCTTTAAAATCACTGTATACACAGAGGCGTGGATACCACTGCGTCATGGTAAATAGATAATTGCCATCTTCGGAAAAGTATTCATAGCCGCCGCGTCCTCCAACGGTCATGCGGTTTGATATCTTATAATCCCAGTTGAGCATAAATACAAAACGTTGACCGGGTTTGAGCGGGGTAGGAAGCTCTACGCGCATCATGGTCTTATTAATGGTATAACGCAGGGGCTTGCCTAAGGCGTCTGTTAACTTACGGATCATAAATCCATAGCCGTTATCACCTTTATTCTCTTCCATTTGTTGAAGCTGCTGTGCGCTTAGCTGGCGACTCATTGGATCGCTGTCTTGGTAATTAGCGTTGTTGACAGAACTATGCTCATTTTCGTCGAGCTGCAGCCACAGATAGGTCAATACATCGGGCGAATTGTTAAAATAGGTTACGGTCTCCGCTCCCTTTAGCATGAGATTCTTCTCATCTAATTCGCAGCGAATATCGTAGTCGCATCGCTGCTGCCAATAACGAGGTCCGGGTGCACCGCTGGCCGTACGGTATTCATTGGGCGTTGGAAACGTGGTGCCCAACTGCTCAAATTTGTTACCATGATTACTGTTAGGATTGTTTTGGATATTTTGAGCAAACAGCATGTTTGTCATCAATACCAGCATTACGAGTAAGGTAGATTTCATTATCGAGTGGTTTTAAAAAAAATCAATACGTTGAGCGATCATATACAAGGATAGTCCAAAGGTAATTAATGCCACGAATTGGGTCCATTTTTGTCTTTCTAGCTTTAGCCAGCGTACCACCCCCTGTGCTAATAGTAAAAAGAGGGTCATAAATACCAGCTGACCGGCCTCTAAGCCCAGGTTAAAGCCTAATAAACCCCAGCCAAGGGATTGATCTTGGGCGAGCATAAAGCGGATGTTATTCGCAAATCCCATTCCATGAATAAAGCCAAAAAGCAAGGCCGAGCTGTACAGCAGGAGGGTCTTACTTCGGTCTAACGATCGCCCCCACCACTGTTGCAAAGCGGTCAAAGCGATCGTAACGGGGATCAGCAGCTCAACCCACTTACTGTTTACACTCAAAACAGAAAGGACGCTTAGCGCTAAGGTTAGCGAGTGGCCTACCGTAAAAGCGGTAATGACCATCAAGAGTTTTTTCCAATCCGAAAGCAGAAAGCAAGCTCCCATGGCAGCCAAAAAGGCCTGGTGGTCGAGGGCATCCCAACTGAGGATATGCTCCCAACCGATAGGAAAATAAAACTGCAGTGTTTCCACGTCCTGCATCTGAAATTAAATTAGGGTCAAATTAATTTTCGTTTCTGCGCGAAACTTGAAAATAATGCAGAGTTTTGTGAACAGAAAATAATTTATGCAAACGGTCGTATCACTTTTTTTATGGTTAGGGATGCAGGCGTTGGGTCTAGGTGGAGCGGGTCGCGTGGCCGCGGACCAAGTGGCCATCGATCGATTGGCCTCCGCGCATCCTTTTCATGTCAGTGTCACCGAACTGCACCAAAATAGTAGTGCCCGTACGCTCGAAGTACAGTGTAAGTTTTTTACGGATGATTTTGAGGCAACGCTAAATAAGGTATTTAATCAAAAGGCAGACTTGGCCGATCCCGGCTACCATCAACGTATGGATAGTATGGTCAACCGTTATGTACAGTCTCGTTTGCAGTTGCGACTTAATGGTAAGGCAGTTGAGCTGCATTATCTTGGCTTTGAGCAGGAGCGAGAAGCCACCTATGTGTATCTCGAAGTGGAAGAGGTGAAGGATCCTATACAATCGCTCGAGGCCCAGTGTCGGTTCCTATACGAGAAATTTACAGACCAAGTAAATATTTTTCATGTTAGTACCGATAAAGGGAAAAAGAGCAGCAAGCTAGATTACCCGACCACGGCATTACGACTCGATCTATAAAGAAATCATTGCATTTCTTGTCGCAAGGTATCGCTGATACTCACCAATACTTTGTCGATGCGATATCCATCCATATCCATGATCTCGATACTAAACCCTTTCCAGCTTAGCTTGTCGGCTGCTTTGGGGATGCGCTCCAGACGGTGCAAGATAAAACCGGCTAAGGTATCAAAGTCTTGCTCTCCCTCGTTCATCCACTCCGTTTTCTCAAAGCGCGTTAAAAAATCATAGAAAGGTATCTGCGCATCTACCAAGAAACTGCCATCTTCGCGCTCTGTGATCAAATAATCTGGCGTATCCTCTTGAGGAATGTCACCCACGATGGCTTCCAGAATATCATTGAGCGTCAACATGCCTAGGATGCTGCCGTATTCATCTACAATAAAGGCAGAATGATTTTTGGACGATTTGAATCGCTCCAGTACCTGATAGGCAGATAGATTCTCGGGGATAAATAAGGCCGGTTGCATATAAGTTCCGAAAGCTTGCTGGTCGGGCATAACGTAAAGGTCCTTGATGGATACCACTCCGATGATCGAATCGACAGAGCCGTTGCAAACAGGATAGACAGAATGTGGAGCTTGTACGATCTTCTCTTTGATCTTCTCTTCGTTATCGATCTGGTCGAACCAAATGATATCACTGCGATGGGTCATCAGCGAGGTAATGTTCCGATCGCTTAAATGAAACACCCTTTCGATGATATCCTGCTCTGCCTCATGAATGGTGCCGGCCTCGGCCCCCTCTGTTATCAGGGTCTTGATTTCTTCTTCAGTAATCGCATCTTCTTTCTGTTTGCGGATATTGAAAAGTCTGAAAAATATATTGCTACTTTGATTTAGTAGCCATACGATAGGATGCGTAAATCGGGCAAACGATTGCATGGGCCCGGCGACGGCCTTTGCGATCAGCTCGGAGCGAAGGAGTCCGATTCGTTTCGGGATCAATTCTCCAAAAATAATCGATAAAAAGGTGATCACTACAACGATCAATATAGTCGAAAGGGTCTCGGCCATGGAGGACGACACCCCCAGTTTCTCTACATAGGGCTGCAGGTTTTTTCCGAAGCGCTCTCCAGAGTAAACACCCGTTACGATCGATATTAAGGTGATGCCGATCTGAACGGCCGACAAAAAAAGTTCGGGATGTTGAGACAGCTTCAGTGCTAATTTAGCTTTTTCGTCCCCTTTGTCAGACAGACTTTCGAGCCGCCCCTTTCGAGCCGATACCAGGGCGATCTCTGACATAGAAAAAAGACCGTTCAGTAAGATGAGGGCCCCCAATATAAAAACATCCATCAAGGCAATGAAGTTGTTGCAGTATCAAAGATAGGCCTTTGATGTATTCTATTAAAGAGCGTTGCCATGATACCGCCCATTAGTATTCCTACAAACGCTCCTGCCAGCACATCAAAGGGGTAGTGCACCCCCACATAGATCTGTGCCCAGCCAATGGAAAATGCCCATACAAAAAATAACCAGCGCCATTTTCTTGCTACCGCTCCCAGGGTAAGAAAGGCAAACATGGCCAGAGCAAAATGGTTTGCGGCATGATTAGAGATAAAGCTGTATCCGGTCCCGCAGTGGGGGATCCGCAAGATCAGGTCTGGAAATATCGAAGGATCGTTACAGGGTCGTATCCGTTGTACGGTTTGCTTGATAAGTTTGTTGCCGATCAAGTCCATCGTGCTAACGGTCACTACAAAGTAAAGCATCCACCACAAGGCTGCTTTTCTAAAATTGATCCACATAAAGACGATCAAAAAAAGATAGAGGGGGGTCCAGAATTCAGGGGTACGCCAGAGCGGTAGTAGCCCATCGAAAGCAGGGCAAGAGAGTTGGCCATTGATGATCCGAAACAGGTTCCGGTCAGCGGCAATGAGCCATTCGACAATTTTTTCTCCCCATCCGATCATGTCGTAAAGATAAGAAAGCGCACAGTTGTTCCGATTGTTGTTTCTTTGCCATATCCTATTGTATGCTAAAGCGACTACGCCTATCTAAGACCTTGCTTTGGGTAGCCAATCTGCTGCTCATTTTCTTACTGCTGTTCAGTTTGTTCAGGTTCTTTATCTTTTTTCAGTTTCGCCCGGCGGGATTACCCCAACGAGAGGTATTGTCTGCCTTTTTGTTGGGGATGCGGTACGATCTGCGCTGGATCGCCATTGTTTTATTGCCGATAATAGCGTTAAGTATCCATCCCAATTGGTCTCCTTTTTACTCTGATAGGAATAAGAAGATCTGGACCTGGTATTTGGCCCTGGTCACCTTCATACTTTTTTTCTTTTTTGCCGCCGGTTACGGCAGTTTTTCCTATAATCAAACGCCCCTTGATGCTGGCGCCATGAATTTTGCCGAAGACTTTACTATTTCTGTCAAGATGATCTGGCAGACCTATCCCCTGGTGTGGATGCTCTTAGGGATACTGGTGGCGGTATTGATCTTTCGTTGGATGTACCATCGTAGTCACTGGCAAGTCATTAATGCTACCGATGGACAGGGTATCCCTCACCGAAGAAGCCATTTTTTTTACGCGCTGTTACTGACCCTGGGGTGTATTCATGGTTCTTTATCTTTTCGGTCTTTGGATAGAACGGATAGTTTTCGCTTCTCAAGAGTTTTTTTGAGTTATCTGGCCATTAACCCGGTACAGAATTTTGTGGCTACTTTAGGATTACGAAATGCCACCTACAACGAAGACCGGGCCCGTTCTCTTTTCCCGGTCATGAAAAAGTGGATCGGATTACCGAGCGGAGCTCGTTTTGATTTTAAGCGCACTGTGGGACCACGCAGTACCGCCCTTGAGAGCCGACCTAATATCGTGTTGGTGCAGTGCGAGTCTTTCAGCATGTATAAGAGTACGATGAGCGGTAATCCCCTGAACACGACTCCTTTTTTTGATTCCTTGTGTAGGAAGGGTATTTTTTTTGAACGCTGTTTTTCTCCCACCTTTTCTACGGCCAGGGCCTTATTTGCTATTCTAACCGGTATTCCTGATGCACAGTTTTTCAAATTCTCCAGCCGTAATCCATCGGCCGTAGACCAATATACGTTGATCAGTGGACTAGACGATTATGAAAAACATTATTTCTTGGGAGGAGATGCCGGGTTTAACAATTTTGAAGGCATCCTGAAAAATATCCCGGGGCTACAGATGCATACCGGGGAGAGCTTTTCTACCCCACCTATCAATGTATGGGGTATCAGTGACAAGGATCTCTTTGCCGAGGCGAATAAACATTTCTCACAAAGCACAGCGCCCTTTTTTGCCTACATACAGACCGCAGGGAATCACCGTCCTTTTCAGCGCTCGATCTCTCCGGCCGATATCGATTTTAAAAGAGATACAATTCCAGAAGAGATCCTTCAAAGGAACGGCTTTGAATCACTGGATGAATATAATGCCTTTCGCTATTCGGATTATTGCATTCGTTCTTTCATGAACACGGCAGCAAAGCAGCCTTATTTTAACAATACCATTTTTATTTTTGTTGGCGATCATGGGGTGGCCGGGAATGCACAAGCCGTCTATCCTCCCTTGTGGACCGAGCAACGGCTTACCGATCTGCATGTTCCTTTGTTGTTTTATGCCCCCGGCTTGTTGACGCCACAGCGAAGAACCGAAGTGGTCTCACAAATAGATGTGCTGCCCACTATCGCGGGTTTACTGCATCGCTCTTATCAAAATCGAACGTTAGGCAGGGATTTACTCGATCCAAATACAAAGGAGCATTTCGCTTTTGTCACCAATGCTACGGATAAGATCGGTATTGTTACCAATGATTATTATCTGGTGCATCAAGTCAATACGGGTGAGGAGCAACTGCTGCCCCTCTCTGTTGCGAACGATACACTCCGATCTGCCGATCGTCTGCGTTTACAGCGATCCCTATCAGAATTGGCGATTGCTTTTTTCGAGACATCGCGC
Organism: Chitinophagaceae bacterium; assembly: GCA_044235515.1. Classification (GTDB taxonomy): domain Bacteria; phylum Bacteroidota; class Bacteroidia; order Chitinophagales; family Chitinophagaceae; genus JJ008. The sequence goes on from JBIIHS010000003.1 coordinate 19,381, forward strand.
TATCTGATCCTCAATAATAAAAAGTGATCATTGCTCGCGGCGGGCAATCAGTATCATGCGCGGTGAATGTTGTTCATCGTACGGTTGCAGCTGGTAATCTCCCTTGACCTCTTGTAATCTCATGCCCTGTTTTTGAAGCCAGTCACTAAGTTCAGCCAAGGAGAATTTGCATACTTTCTCGGTAAAGCGTAGTGGGGTTGCCGCTAGGGGATCGGTTACGGTAATGGTTTTGTAGAAGTACCGGTCATCCTCGTGGCGTTCGATCACAAAAAGAGTCTCTTTTATTTTTTTTTCTTCTCTGGGCACCAATTGTCTCGAAGCAGTTGGGCTATTCATGTAGTCCATGACCAAGATGCCGTCTTTTTTTAAGGCGGTTACCATCGTGTGCAGGGATAGTTCGTTTTGATGCGCCTGATCGAAATAGCCAAAGCTGGTAAAGAAATTGAATACATAGTCAAAGCAGCGGCTACAGAGCAGCTTGCGCATATCATGCACCTCAAAATGTAAATGGGATGTTTCGTATCGCTTGGCAAAGCGAATGTTCTCGGGGGCAACATCTACACCGGTCACGTCAAATCCTAATGCGGCCAGTGTGCGGCTGTGACGCCCCCTTCCGCAGGCCATGTCGAGCATGGTGGCATGTTCCCTCGGATGCAGGTAAGCGATAAGCCGCTCAATAAAGGCCTTGGCTTCTTTTTCATCTCTGTGTGCGTATAGCTGATGATAGTAGGGAGAGTTGAACCAATTGGTGAACCAGGTTTTCCGAGCCATAGGCAAAGGTAAGTGCTGTTAAAGTTCCGAAAGGGTATAGCGAGTCAATCTGTATTTTTGCAGCGCAAAAGCCCCATTATGGCATTGATCAAAAGCATTTCGGGTATTAGAGGTACGATCGGAAATAAACCCGGCGATAATCTAACCCCACTCGATATCGTTAAATTCACCGCCGCCTTTGGTACTGTTATCAAAGGAAAAAAAGAGCGCATTCGTATCGTCGTGGGTCGCGATGGGCGCATCAGCGGTCCAATGGTGCATCAATTGGTGATCAGTACACTGGTAGGCATGGGGATCGATGTGATCGATGGGGGACTGACTACGACGCCTACGGTCGAAATGGCTGTTACAGCCGCTGCAGCGGATGGGGGCATCATTATTACGGCTAGTCATAATCCTCGGGAATGGAATGCCTTAAAACTACTCAACGAAAAGGGAGAATTTATAGACGCCACGCTGGGTGCCCAAGTCTTGTCGTTGGCACAACAGGAGCAATTTAGTTTTGCATCGGTCGATCAACTCGGCTCGGTAGCGGTAGCTGACTACAAAGACTATCATCTTGACGCTATCTTACAATATCCCTTGGTCAATGCTAAGCAGATCGCCAACAAGAAATACAAAGTAGTGGTCGATGCCATCAATTCGACCGGGGCACTCTATGTTCCGGCCTTGCTTCAACGCTTGGGTGTGACTGAGGTGATCGTTCTTAACCAAGAGGTGAATGGGCAATTTGCACATTCGCCCGAACCGTTGCCCGAGAATTTGCAGTCGCTATGCCAAGAGGTGGTCCGGCAAGGCGCCGATTTGGGTATTGCCGTTGATCCCGATGTGGACCGACTTTGTTTTGTCAATGAGGATGGGACTTTGTTTGGAGAGGAGTACACCCTGGTAGCGGTAGCCGACCATATGCTTTCGCACCGGTTGGGTTATACGGTCAGCAATCTAAGCAGTACAAAATCGTTGAAAGAGCTTTCGCTGGCAAAAGGGGGGCAGTATGCGTCTGCTGCGGTAGGAGAGGTCAATGTTGTGGCTAAGATGAAGGAGGTGCAGGCTGTAATTGGAGGGGAGGGTAACGGAGGAGTGATTGTTCCCGATTTTCATTATGGGCGCGATGCACTGATCGGCATAGCGCTCTTTATGACGCATCTGGCAGCGTCCGGAAAAAAATGCAGCGAGCTCAGGAAACAATATCCTGATTACGTGATCTCCAAGAATAAAATCGAGTTACATGCGGGTACCGACTTGGCTACTATTTTTGCAGCGATCCGAACAAAGTACGCACACCTCCCTCAGCATACGGAGGACGGACTCAAGATAGAATTTGAAAACGATTGGGTCCATCTGCGAAGTTCCAATACGGAGCCCATTATCCGTATTTATGCCGAAAGCGATCTGGAGAGCAAGGCCGCAGCTCTGGCGCAGCAGTTGAT